>JAEWNN010000123.1 GCA_023457035.1 Verrucomicrobiota bacterium | reverse complement strand
ATGTTGTGCATCCCCAGGATGCCGCTCTGCGGCGGGTTGAGGATCGGGGTGGAGAGCATCGAGCCGTAGATGCCGCCGTTGGAGATGGTGAAGGTGCCGCCCTGCAGCTCCTCCAGCTTGATCTTGTTCTCCATGGCGCGCTTGCCCAGGTCGGCGATGACCTCCTCGGTCTGCGCGAAGGAGAGCGAGTCGGCGTCGCGGATGACCGGCACCACCAGCCCCTTGCCACCGCCGATGGCCACGCCCACGTCGTAGTAGTTCTTGTGGACGATCTCGTCGCCGCGGATCTCGGCGTTGACCAGGGGGAAGGCCTTGAGCGCCTCGATGGACGCCTTCACGAAGAAGGACATGAAGCCGAGCTTGATGCCGTGGCGCATGGTGAAGTCGTCCTGGTAACGGGCGCGGAGGTCGCGCACGGCAGTCATGTCCACCTCGTTGAAGGTGGTGAGCATGGCGGTCTGGTTCTTGGCCTGCACGAGGCGCTCGGCGATCTTGGCGCGCAAGGGAGTCATCTTGCGGCGCGTGGCGCGCGCCGTGGATTGCGGATCTCGGATTGCGGATTGCGGATTGGTGGACGCAGGCGTGGTGGCGGGACGATCCGGAAGCTCTTGCCTTTCGCCTCTGGCTTCCGCGGCGGCGAGCATGTCGCCCTTGGTGACTCGGCCGGCTTTGCCGGTTCCGGCGATGGTGGCGGGATCGATCTTCGTCTCCTCGGCGAGGCGGCGAACGGCGGGGGAGGCGGTGGACGGTGAACTGTGGACGGCGGCCGGTGTGGCCGTGGCAACGGGGCTTTCCGGTTTCCGGTCTCCGGTTTCCGGTTTCGCTCCGGCGGCGACCTCGATGGTGGCGACGACCGCGCCGATCTTCACCTCGGCGCCTTCGGGCACGGCGAGGGTGATGATGCCGTCGGCCTCGGCCGTGCCTTCGGACGTGATCTTGTCGGTCTCCAGTTCGAAGAGCGCCTGGCCTTTCTTCACGGAGGCTCCGTTGGCGACGTGCCACTTGGCGAGGATCCCGGAAACGATGGATTCACCGAGCGGGGGAATTTTGACTGGGAGCGACATGGTGCGAGGAAGGCTAAAGGTGAGAGGCCGGCGGATGGCGGAGACTTGGAGAGGAACCACTAATGCACACTAATGGGCACGAATTCGGAAATAGGAGGAGGGGAACCGCTGATGGGCGCTGATGAGCGCTGATACGGATAGATCCTCTGCAAGTAGGATACTCGATTGGGAGAGTGGCTGTGGCAATGGTGCGGTGGCACGGCATTCGGAACCGGAAATCGGAAATTGCTAGAGCGTGAATGCCTGCTGGAGGAGGGCGGCCTGTTCGAGCTTGTGGAGCGCGAGGGCTCCGACGGCGGGGCTGGCGGAGGCGTCGCGGCCGGCGTAGCGCGGCTTGCGGCCGAAGATCGCTTCGAGCTGCGCCGCGATGAAGCTCCACGCGCCGTTGTTCTGCGACTCCTCCTGGCACCAGACCAACTTCGCCTTCGCATACTTGGCGGCGAGCTGGGCGAGGCGCTCGGTGTGCAGCGGATAGAGCTGCTCGATGCGGACGATGGCGGTGTTCGTCGCCGCAAGCTTGGTCCGCTGGTCGACAAGGTCGTAGTACACTTTGCCCGAGCAGAGGATGAGGCGCCCCTCCTTCGCCAGGGCTGCGGAGGGCATGGCGGGGTCGTCGATGATCTCCTGGAAGCTTCCGGCGGTGAGATCGTCGAGCGTGGAGACGGCGGCCGGGTTGCGCAGCAGGCTCTTGGGCGACATCACGACGAGCGGCTTCTTGAAGTCGCGGCGCATCTGGCGGCGGAGGGCGTGGAAGATCTGCGCGGGCGTGGTGAGGTTGCAGACCTGGAGATTGTTCTCGGCGCAGAGCTGGAGGAAGCGTTCGAGGCGGGCCGAGGAGTGCTCGGGGCCCTGGCCCTCGTAGCCGTGGGGCAGGAGCATGACGATGCCGCTGTGTCGCTGCCACTTGGACTCGGCGGAGGCGATGAACTGGTCGATCACGCTCTGGGCGCCGTTGGCGAAGTCGCCGAACTGCGCCTCCCAGAGGCAGAGCATGTTCGGGAAGTCGAGCGAGTAGCCGTAGTCGAAGCCGAGCACGGCGGCCTCGGAGAGCGTCGAGTTGTAGACGCAGAACTGCGCCTGCGGCGCGCCCAGGTTCTTGAGCGGCGAGTACTTCTCGTTCGTCTCCACGTCGTTGAGCACGCAATGGCGTTGACTGAACGTGCCGCGCTCGACGTCCTGGCCGGAGAGGCGGACGGGAGTTTGCTCGAGCAGGAGCGTGGCGAAGGCGAGCGATTCGCCGAAGGCCCAGTCGATCGGGTGGTTCTCCGAGAGCGCCTTGGCGCGGGTCTCGATCAGGCGCTTGATCTTCGGGTTGGGGCGGAAGGTGTCGGGCAGCGTGGTGAGGCCGCGCACCGCTTCCTCGATCAACGCGCGGGGCACGGCCGTGGGCGCCGGGGTGAACGAATACGGCGGTTGGAAGCGCGCGGTGGAGCCGGCGAGGGCGGGCTTCGCTGCGGCCTTGTCCTGCGCGGCCTGCTTCACCTTCGCCAGGGCCTCCTCGAGGCCGGCGAGGTACTCGTTCTTGAGCGCGTCGGCCTCGGGCTGGGCGAGCGTGCCCTCGGCGACGAGCTGGCGGCTGTAGAGCTCGGAGATGAAGGGGTGGGCGGCGATCTTGCGGTAGAGGACGGGCTGGGTGAAGGCGGGCTCGTCGGCCTCGTTGTGGCCGTGCCGGCGGTAACAGTACATGTCGATCACGACATCGCGCCCGAACTGCTGACGGAACTCCAGGGCGAGCTCGGCGACCATGCAGACCTGCTCGGGGTGGTCGCCGTTCACGTGGAAGATCGGCGCCTCGATCATCTTGGCGATGTCGGTGCAGTAGCGGCTGGACCGCGCCTCCTTCGGACCGGTGGTGAAGCCGATCTGGTTGTTGACGACGATGTGCACGGTGCCGCCGGTGTAGTAGCCGGGGAGCTGGGAGTAGTTGAACGTCTCCGCCACGATGCCCTGGCCGGCGAAGGCGGCGTCGCCATGGATGAGGACGGGGACGACCTTCTTGCGCGCGGTGTCGCCGAGGAGGCGCTGGCGGGCGCGGGTCTTGCCCTCGACGACGGGGTCGACGAGTTCGAGGTGCGAGGGGTTCGAGGCCATGCGCAGGGTGACCTTGTGGCCGGAGGTGGTCTCGACCTCGTTTTCGTAGCCGAGGTGGTACTTCACGTCGCCGTCGCCGGCGACGGTGTCGGGCAGGTAGTTCTCGGCGAACTCCTCGAACATGAACGCGTAGTTCTTGCGGAAGACGCCGGCGAGGACGGTGAGGCGGCCGCGATGGGCCATGCCGAGCACGAGCTCCTTGATCCCGAGGGCGGGGCTGAACTCGACGAGCGTGTCGAGCAGCGGGATGAGGGTCTCGCCGCCCTCGAGGGAGAAACGCTTCTGGCCGAGGAAACGGGTGTGGAGGAAACGCTCGAAGGTCTCGGCCTTGTGGAGGCGGCGCAGGATGCGCAGCTTCTGGGCGCGCTCGAAGGCCGGCTGGTTGAAGACCGGCTCCATGCGCGACTGGAGCCAGCGGCGCACCTCGGTGTCCTGGATGTGGATGTATTCGACGCCGACGTGGCCGCAATAGGTGCGCGAGAGGTTGGCGACCAGGTCGCGCAGCTTCATCGAGCCGCCGGAGAGGTAGTGGCCGACGTTGAAGGCCAGATCGAGATCGGCCTCCGCGAGGCCGTATTCGGCGAGGGCGAGGCGCGGCTCGGGCGGCGGCGGCGGGCCGAGGGGATCGAGATGGGCCTCGAGGTGCCCGATCGAGCGGTAGTGGAAGATGAGGCTGTCGACCCGGGCCTGTTTCTTCTCGGCCTTGGCGGTGTCGTGTTCGGCGCCGGTGGCCGGCGGGCGGGGGACGGCGCCGGCGGCAGCGAGGTTGAAGCCCTCGAAAAAGGCGCGCCACTGGGCATCGAGGGCGGCCGGGTTGGCGAGCCAACGCTGGTAGTAGTCGTCGAGGAGAGCGGCGTTGTACGGGGTGGCGAAGGGGGAGCTCATGAGGCGAGGCGCGGGACGGGGACGGTTGCCGGTGGGCGGTGGACAGTGGGCGGTAGCCGGTCACCGGTGGACGGGGCGCGGCGGGCTGCGGAGCGGAGGACGGGCGGCGGAGGGGCGGGGATGGTTCGACGCGGGGTGGGGACGGACGGCGCGCGGAGGTTTCATGGCGAGCGCACTATCGCGGGGACGGACCGGTTGCTCAACGGCGGATGGCGCTGTGTCCGCGTTTTGAAGTCCGCCTCATGGCGGCGAGCCCGCGCGGGCTCCGGCCTAATAGCGCCGCCCGGGCGGCGGGGGCGGCGCAGCATTGGGGTTGGCAGAGCGGGGGGAATCATGATCGTGCGGGCTGCAACCATGAGCAAAACGTCCCGTATCGCCACCGACGGCTCCGGTTCCCCGCTGGGCCAGAATCCATTCGGCGCCCTTCGCGCCGAGGGGCTGCCGCAGCATACTTCAACGCCTACCGCCGGCGGGGCCCCAAGTGCCCCGAGCGCACGCCCGTCCGCGGCGCCGCAGAAGAACCGGGGCCGGGTCGAGATCCGCCGCGAGAAGGGCGGGCGCGGGGGCAAGACGGTGACGACGGTCTCCGGCTTCGTCGGTATCGGGCTCCCGGAGAAGGAGGAGCTCGCGAAGCGGATGCAGAAGGCCTGCGGCGCCGGCGGCACGGTCAAGGACGGCGCGATCGAGATCCAGGGCGACAAACGCGCCGAAGTCGCGAAGATCCTCGCGGCCGCCGGATTCCAGCCGGTGATGGCCGGTGGGTGACGGAGCGGCTCCAGCCCGCCGCTACAACAGCACCATGTCGTTGCGGTGGACGATCTCGAGGTGCTTGCGGCTCGGGAAGAGCGCGCGGACCTCGGTGCTGCGCTTGCCGGCGAGCGCCGGGATCTGGTGGCTGCCGTAGGCGGTCTCGCCGCGGGCGATGAGCGCGCCGTCGGGCCCGGCGATGTTGACGACCTCGCCGGCGACAAAGGTGCCGCTGGCACCGGTCACGCCGACGGCGAGCAGGCTGCCGCCTTTCTCGCGCAGGACGGGCACGGCGTCGGCCTTGATGGTGATCGTGCCGTGCGGGCGCTGGAAGTAGGCGAGCCAGAGTTTGCGCGATTCGAGCGGCAGGCCGCTGGGGACGAAGAACGTGCCCGGGCCGCGGCCGGAGAAAAGGCGCGGGAGGATGTCGGGCTCGGCGCCGCTGGCGATGAACACGCCGCAGCCGGAGCGCGTGGCGAGCTTGGCCGCGGTGATCTTGGTGATCATGCCGCCGGTGGCGGTCTCGCTGGTGGTGCCGCCGGCCATGGCCTCGATCGCCGGTGTGATATTTTCGACGACGGGCAGGACCTTCCCGGTGCCCTTCATGTCGATCAGGCCGGGCGCGGTGGAGAGGATGACGAGGTAGTCGGCCTCGACGAGGCTGGCGACCATGGCGGAGAGCGTGTCGTTGTCGCCCACCTTGATCTCGGCGGCGCTGACGGTGTCGTTCTCGTTGATGACGGGAATCGTGCCGTAGGCGACGAGCTGGCGCAGCGTCTCCTTCACGCCGAGGTGGCGGTCGCGCACGCGCAGGTCCTCGTGGGTGAGGAGCACCTGCGCAACGGTGAGCCGGTGCGGGTCGAACGCGCGCTGCCATGTCTGCATGAGCAGGCTCTGGCCGACGGCGGCGCAGGCCTGTTTCTTGGCGATGACCTTCGGCTTCTTCTCGAGTTGGAGGCGCCCCATGCCGAGCCCGACCGCGCCGGAGGAGACGACGATGACCTCGGAGCCCTTGGCACGCAGCGCCGTGATCTGCGCGGCGAGCGCGGCCAGGCGCGGCTCGTCGAGCTGGCCGATGCCGGAGGTGATGACACCGGTGCCGAGCTTGACGACGATGCGACGGGGCGGACGGGAGAGGAGGTTGGAGGGCATGGTGAGCGCGGGCGCCAAGGAAGAAGGCAGAATGAAGAAGGCAGAAGGCGGAGAGCGGAAGGCGGAAATACGTCCGGGTGTTGCGGAGGCGGACGCAGGAGCGGGAAGACAGGCTGATCCGTTCGCTGTGGCGACGTGTGGGCGCTTCGGACTAGGGGAGTCGACGCTCTCACGATCGTCGCTACGTACCATGCGTTGCCGCAGCAAAAAGGGCCTGACCGCGGTCAGGCCCTACAGGCGTGTGCCGGAATGCAGGAGCCTGCTTTCAGGCGATCCCGGGTGTCCGAGAAATGCGACGCACGGATCGCCTGCAAGCAGGCGCCTACCTCGGAATCCAGTTTCGATCAGACTTTCAGGAGTTCCTGCTCCTTCTTGGCGAGGTGGTCGCCGATCTGTTTGATGAGGGCGTCGGTGTGGGTCTGGACGTCCTTCTCGAGCTTCTTGGCGTCGTCCTCGGAGATCCTGCTCTCCTTGAGCGCCTTCTTGACGGCGTCGACGCCGTCGCGGCGGGTGTTGCGGATGGCAACGCGGCCTTCCTCGGCAAGGCGATGGGCGACCTTGGTGAGCTCCTGGCGGCGCTCCTTGCTCATCTCGGGGAGCGGGAGGCGGACGGCGGGGCCGTCGACGACGGGGTTGATGCCGATGTTGGCCATCTGGATCGCCTTCTCGATGGGCTTAAGCAGCGACTTGTCCCAGGGCTGCACGGAGATCATGCGGGGGTCGGGCGTGTGGATGGCGGCGCACTCCTTGATGCGCATGGAGCTGCCGTAGGCTTCGACCATGATGCCTTCGACCATGGCGGGGCTGGCCTTGCCGGTGTTGATGCCGCCGAGTTCGTGGATGGTGTGGTCGAGGTTCTTCTGCATCTTGGCGATGCAGTCTTTGAGGAGCGGATGATCAGCCATATGCGGATGAGGTTAGTATCTAGGAGTTTGAGGCAAGAGGGGGCGGGGCACCGTCGAGCGAGGGGTGCCGGGCGGCGAGGAGGCCGGCGGGAGCGGCGCGGCCCTCACGCGTGGACCAGCGTGCCGACCTTCTCGCCCATGAGCGCGCGGCGGATGGCGCCGGGGTCGTTGAGATTGAAGACGAGGATCGGGATGTTGTTTTCCTGGCAGAGGGAGAAGGCGGTGGCGTCCATGACGTTGAGCCGCTGGCGCAGGGCGTCGACGTAGGTGATCTCGTCGTAGCGCACGGCGTCGGGGAACTTCATCGGGTCTTTGTCGTAGATGCCATCGACCTTGGTGGCCTTCATGACGATGTCGGCGCCGACCTCGCTCGCGCGCAGGGCGGCGGAGGTGTCGGTGGAGAAATAGGGGTTGCCCGTTCCGGCGACGAAGACGACCACGCGGCCCTTCTCGAGGTGGCGGGTGGCGCGGCGCAGGATGAACGGTTCGGCGACCTGGTTCATTGGAATGGAACTTTGGACACGGACGTTCACGCCGAGGCCCTCGAGGCAGTCCATGATGGCCAGGCCGTTGATCACGGTGGCGAGCATGCCCATGTAGTCGCCGGTGGTGCGATCGACTCCGCGCTTCTCCCCCTGGAGGCCGCGGAAGATGTTGCCGCCGCCGATGACAACGCAGACCTGGACGCCCAAGTCGCGGACTTCCTTCACCTGCTGACAGATCTGGGTGAGGGTGGTGGGGTCGATCGGGTCGCCGCCGGCCTTCTTGCCGCGGAGGACCTCGCCGCTGAGCTTGAGGATGATACGCTTGAACTTCACACCGGAGCGGGTGGGCGGTTTGTGCATGAAGCGGGATGAAACGGCCCCGGGTGCCCGCGGTCAATTCAGGAGGCGCGGGCCGCCTGTGGTGGCCGAGCGGCGCGGGCGCCGCGGTTGGCCGTCGCCGCCGCGGAGGTACGCCACCGGCTGCTTGGGCCGGCTCGCGCCGGGGGGGGGGGATAGGGAGACAACCTCATTTCCCCGGCGTTCGCCGCTCGCCGCCGCGTGAGGGCGGAGGGGGGACGGAACCGATGAGGAGCCGAGTTGCGAGTGGTCCTGCATGGCGCGCGCTCCCGGGGCCGGCGGAGGCCAGGATAACCGGCGAACCGCCTGTGGCTCCACCGCGCTCACCGCGCGTCCCCGACCCGGGTCCGAGAAAATGAGAATCTGGGCATCAAGTCCCTACGGAAGCGGCCGATTATCCCCACGCTCTTACCCCATGAATACCCACATGCATGTGCATTCCTCCCGGCGCACAGCCGGCTTTACCATGATCGAGATGATCGGCGTGCTCGCCATCATTGCGATTCTTGCGGTGATCGTCGTTCCGAAGGTGTTTTCCACCATCGCGAGTTCGCGGGTCACCAGTTCCGTCGCGTCGATCAACGCCGTGCGCTCGGCCCTGACCGAGTTCAGCGGCAAGTATGGCATGGTGCCCCTCACCACCGCCAACTCCCGCATCGACGACCTCCTCGTCACCGCGGGCAATCTCGACAATCGCTTTGTCGTGAAGATCGGCACGCAGCCGACTTCGACGCTCGCGACCGGGGCGACCTGGTCGAACGCGACCGGCGCCTGGGTCGCCGCCGGCGGCAGCACGCAGCAGAACCAATCGCGGATTGTCTGCCTCGCGGCCACCGCCAACAATCCCTCCACCGCCAACGGAACCAACTTCCGCCTCAATGGTGGCACGGTGAATCTGCCGACCGGCTCCCGGGTGGTGTCCGCGGTCCTCATGGGTGTGCCGATCACCGAAGCGCGCAACCTGAGCCTGAGCATCGATGGCGAGCCGTTCTCGACGACCGCCGCGCAGGCCACGGCCGCCGACAACAACGGCAAGGTCGTGTATGCGGCGTCCAACGCCACCACGAACGTCTACGTCTATCTCGCCCACCAGTAATAGGCGTACTTGCACAGCCGGTCCCCGCGCAGGCGGAGGCCGGCTGCCGTGTGTCCTGACCCCATGGGTTTCTTCACTCCAGGTCTGCCGACCAAGCGACTCGGTGACCGCTTGCTCGATGCCGGGCTGATCTCGGCCAACCAGCTGGAGCTGGCGCTGCGCGAACAGAAGCGCGGCGGCAAGCTGATCGGCACCGTTCTCCAGGATCTGGGTTTCATCACGGGCCCGGCCCTCAGTGCATTCCTGGCCAAGGACGCGCAGACGCCGACCGTCGACCTCGCGAAGATCCCGTTCGATCCGGCGGTGCTCGATCTGTTGCCGTTCGCGTTCTGCAAGGATTCCGGGGTGGTTCCGATCGCCCGCACGGCCGACACGCTCACCCTCGTGATGGCCGACCCGTTCAACGTGGTCGCCATCGACCAGGTCGAGCAGATGACCCAGCTGCGCGTCGAGGTGCTCAATGCCGCCCTGCCGGACATCCTCGACAAGCTCAACTCCGCCAACGACCGCGCCGGCTCGCTCGACAGGACCATCGACGAGCTGATGGCCATCGGCGGCAAGAACGGCGACGACGACAGCTCGGCGCCGATGGTGCGGGCGATCGACCAGCTCATCAGCGAGGCGGTGCGCAAGTCCTCCAGCGACATCCATCTCGAGCCCGACGAGAAATCGCTGCGCATCCGCATGCGCCACGACGGCGTGCTGCGGCCGTTCATGATGGTGCCGAAGGACCTGCAGGAGCCGTTCACCGCGCGCATCAAGGTGCTCGCCAATCTCGACGTCTCGGAGACACGGCTGCCGCAGGACGGCCGCTTCAGCATCACCATCGGCCGCCGCGAGCTGAACCTCCGTGTCTCCTGCCTGCCCACGATCTATGGCGAGAGCATCGTGATGCGCATCCTCGACAGCGGGGCGCTGCTCATGGAGCTCGCCTCGATGGGCATGCGCGCGGAGGACGAGGCCAAGCTCGCCAAGGCCTGCACCCGGCCGCACGGCATCGTGCTCGTCACCGGCCCGACCGGCAGCGGCAAGACGACCACGCTCTACACCGCGCTCAACTCCGTGAACCGCCACGAGCGCGCGGTCTTCACCCTCGAGGATCCGATCGAGTACCGTCTTCCCTATATCCGGCAGACTCCGATCAACGAGAAGATCGGCCTCACCTTCAGCACCGGGCTGCGGACGCTGCTCCGCCAGGACCCCGATGTCCTGCTCGTCGGCGAGACCCGCGACAAGGATACGGCGCAGCTGATGGCCCGGGCCGCGCTGACCGGCCACCTTGTCTTCAGTTCGCTGCACACCAACGACTCCTTCGGCGCGATCCCCCGCCTGATCGACCTCGGCGTGGAGCCGTTCCTTCTGCCCGCGACGCTGCACCTCATTGTCGCGCAACGGCTGGTCCGCCGCCTCTGTCCGGTCTGCCGCCAGGCCGTCGAGGACCCCGCGGCGATGCTGCGTTCCTTCAACCTGCCGGTGCCGACCGATCGCGAGCCGACGCTCTGGAAGGCGACCGGCTGCGCGGAGTGTCACAACCAGGGGTACCGCGGCCGCGTCGCGATCTTCGAGGTGCTCGAGATCGACGACGCCTATCTGCCACTGCTCCCCGAAGGCAACAGCGAGAAGATCAAGGCGCTCGCCCGGGAGCGCGGCATGCCGTTGCTCTTCGACGACGGGCTGCGCCGCGCCTTCCGCGGCGACACCACGTTGGAGGAAGTCTACCGCGTCGCCTTCAACACCTGACCATGGGCGCCTACAGCTATCGTGCGTACAACGCCGCCGGTCGGATCACCACCGGGCTGCTCGAGGCCGAGAGCATCGAGGCGCTGGAGACCCGGCTGCGGGCCGGGGGCATCTGGCTGCTGGAGGCGCGGGAAGGGCAGCTGGAGCAGCGCACCAGCGTCAGCGGCTTCCGGCTCAAGCGCGCGGATGTCATCAACATCTTCGTGCAGATGACGCTGCTGCTGCGGGCCGGCATCACGCTGCCCAATGCGCTCCAGCGGCTGGCGGAGGACAACCGCGACACGCGCTCCGGTGCGATCCTCGACGCGCTGCGCGAGCAGGTGTCGGTGGGCGTGCCGCTGCACCGCGCGATGCGCGAGCACCCGCGGGTCTTCACCCCGGAGGTCACGGCCGTGATCGAGGCGGGCGAGATCAGCGGCCAGCTCCCGGAGGTGTTCTCCAGCCTGCAGGGCTATTTCGAGTGGTGCGACCAGCTGGTGGCGGATGTGCGCCAGGCGCTCATGTATCCGGTGATCGTGATGTGCGCGGCGGGGGCGCTTGTCCTGATGTTGTTCACGCTGGTCGTGCCGAAGTTCGTGGGCCTGCTGGGCGAACTCTCGCTCGAGGTGCCCACGCTCACGCGGGTCGTCATGTCGATCAGCCATGTGCTGCTGACCGGCTGGCCGGTGCTGCTGGGCGTGCTCGTCGGGCTGCCGCTGCTGGTGCGATTCGCCCTGCGCTCGCCGGAGTTCGCCGCGTGGTTCGACCGCACGAAGATGGACCTGCCGGTCTTCGGCTCGCTGGTGTCGATGATCGCGCTCTCCCGTTTCGCGCACAACCTCGCGTTGCTTTATCGCAGCGGCATCCCGCTGCTGCGCGGTCTGGAGATCTGCCGCAACGTCGTGGGCAACCGCGCGCTCGCCGCCGCGCTCGAGGAGGCGCACCGCGGGGTGCTCGAGGGCAAGCCGCTGAGCCGCTGCCTCGCCGCCGACCCGCTCTTCCCGCAGACGCTCATCACGATGATCGCCACCGGCGAGAGCTCCGGCACGCTCGATGTGGCGCTGAACAGCGTCGCCGAATACTACAACAAGATCATCCCGCGGCGCATCAAGGTCGTCTTCGCGATCTTCAACCCGGCGATGATGCTCGGCCTGATCGGCGTCGTGGGCGTCGTGGCCCTGGCCGTGATCCTGCCGATCCTGCAGCTGTGGAACGCACGATGAGGCGGCCTGCTCCAGTCCGCTCGTCCCGTGCCACCGCGGCCTTCTCGCTCATCGAGATGATCGGTGTGCTCGCGATCATGGCGATCATGGCGAGCGTGCTCGTGCCGAACGTCCTGCGCTCGATGGATCGCGCGGCCGTCCGGGCCGAGGCGGAGACGCTCAAGGCGCTGGGCGAGCAGGTGCGCCAGTACGCGAAGATCAACGGTACGCCCCCGGCGCTCGGCACCTGGCACACCGATCTCGGGACTTTGGCCGACATCGCCGCTGTCGACATCCTCACCAATCGCCGTGGCAACCAGCGTCGCTATGTCCTCGATGCCGGGGCCCCGAGCCCGCGGCTGATGATCATCTCCTCGATGCGCAATGGGCTGGTCATCCCCGGCATCAGCGCCGCGCAGTTCCAGACTGTCTGGCAAACCGCGGATCAAACCGTGCCGGCCGGCTGGACGGCCTGGACCGCAGTGTCGGGCAGTGGCGAGCAGCTGTTGATCGAGCGCGTCAATCTCCAGGGACTCTACCTGAGCAATCCGGCGCTGGTCACGATCACGTTCAACACGACGGAGGCGACTGCGGCTGGCCGCTACAGCTTCCGCCCGCCCGGCGCCACGACCGACAGCGGGCCGTATGCGATCGTGGCATCGCGGACCTTCGCGCCGGGCACCATCCTCACGCTCTACTGCAACGGAACTCCGAACTACACCTACGCGGTCGGGACGGTCGCGCGGACTTTCGACCTGAAAGGATCGAGCTGGATACCCCAACCATGAGCGAGCCCGAGAAGTTCGTCCCACCGGAGCCGGGCGGTTTCGTGCCGCCCGAGCCGGACGGTTTTGTGCCCGATTTCCTCAAGGAGGAGGCGCTGGCGGAGGCTCAGGGGGCCGCCCCTTCGGGAGACGCGCAGGCGCCTGTCCCCTGGGGCGCGCCGCAGCCCGGTGCGCCTGTGCGGCGCAAGGTCTCGCGCACGAGCAGCGACCAGTTGGGCATCGTCTGGCTGCGCGGCACGCTCCACATCGGCGTGCGCCGGCAACGCAAATCCCTCGGCACCTGGAGCGCAACCGAGCCGGTGCGCACGGCCGAGGAGTTCGCCGCGGCGCTGGACAAGGCGTTGGCCGAGCTGAAGTTCGAGGGCACGGATACTTTCCTTGTCTACGAGGGCGAGCAGTTCACGCACCAGCCGGAGGCTGCGCCCACGTTCTCGGCCGGCGCCGCCAAGGCCTATCTGGACGGGCGCATCGCCCGCTACACCAAGGAGCGGGGCCCGGTGCTGTGGGTCGCCCAGCCGACGATCGGCCCCAAGGAGGAGAAGGCGTTTCTCCTGCACCTGATGCCGCAGGCGTTCTACAACGAGCTGCGGCGCGTCTTCCTGCCGCGCCGGCTCGATCTCACGCGTATCCTGCCGATGGTCGTCCCGCTGCAGCGGGAGATGAACGGCTTCCCGTTGGCGCGCGGCACTCCGGCGCTGGTGGCCGCCGAGCTGGCCGAGGCCACGATCATCATCGTCGCCCAGTCCCACGGCCCGCTCCTGTTCACCCGCACGATCCTGGCCTCCCTGGAGGAGGCGCCGGAGCGCGTGGCCATCGAGATCAACCGTTCCCTGCTCTACGCCAAGCAGCAGTTCAATGTCTCCGTGGACCGGATCTGGCTGGTGACCCGCACGGGGCGGGCCACCGAGGAGGTCACGGCCAAGTGCGGTGCCGGCAAGGTTGTGATGGTCCTTCCGACACAGCCCGACGAGTGGGTGGCGAACGCCTCCCGCGTCGCGCGCAGCCAGCCGGTCAACCTCATCGCCGGGTATCTGCGCCGCAAACGCCGCGCGCAGTTCATCCGCTACGGCCTGATCGCGATCGGCTGGCTGACGATGGCCAACTTCGTCCAGCACCTCTGGCAGGCCGACACCGATTGGCGCAACGAGCGCCAGCGGCTGCAGGCCGTGCAGGCGCGCGCGCCCGAGTTGGCGGCCGAGCGGGACCGGTTGCTCGCGCGTAACGGCACCATCGAGCGCGAGCGGGATCTGCGGCAGCGTATCGAGGAGGCGGCGTTGCCCCCGGTGCCGGCGAAGCTCCTGGCCTATCTCGCCGGCGTGCTCCCCGCGGATGCCCGGCTCAACGAGTTCAACGTGCGCTGGAGCGCCGAGGATGCCGCCTGGCTGTTCCAGTGCGACGGCTTCATCACCGGCGACGACGACTCGACGACCGAGGCCATCGCGGCGCTCAAGCGCAACCTGGAGCGTTGCCCGCTGCGCATCCGTTTCAATGAGGCGCAGGGCCTCGCGGCGCGGCCCCAGCTCGGCGGCTTCGGCGGCATCGCACAGCAACGCTTCAACCTGGAGGGCCGGCTCTTTGAGAACTAGACTTCTGGAGACGCTGCGCCGCATCTGGAACTTCCTCACGGTCATTCCGGGGTGGCCCGATGCCGGCCGGGTCGCCCGCACGTTCTACGTGCTGCCGCTCGCGGTGCCGTTCCTGGTCCTGCTGCTGCTGTGGGGCTGGGTGGAGGCGCTCCGGCTCCCGGAGATGCGCGCGGTGCGGGCGGCCGCCCAGGAGGCCGTGTCGCTGGAGGCCGAGGTCGGGCAGCTGCGCGACAGCTGGCCCGAGTCGGCCGTCGGCGAGTCGGCGGCGGCCGCGGCTTGCGCGATCGCGCAGGCGCTGCGCGGTCCCGAGGACCTCGAGACGCAGTTGGCCGCGATGCGCGCCGGCGCCGCGGCGCACGGCTGGACGGCCACCTTCTTTCCCGGGGAACCCGAGCTGCGGACCGCTGCCGGTGGACTGCCGACCGCGCTCCAGCCGGTGCGCGGCCGACTGGCACCGGTGGCGGGGAACGAGAGCGGCTTCGCCTCGCTGCTGACTCTGCTCGACGGGCTGATCCCGGCCGGGAAGAGCGGAGCGCTCACCCGACTGGCGGTGCGCGTCGACGATCAGGGCCGGCTCGCGGCCGAACTGGGTGTGCGCTTCGCGGCGCTTCCACACGATGAGAAAACTCCTTAACAATCCGGCGTTCGTCGCGGTGCTCGCGGTGGCAGCCCTCGCTTTCGTGGGCTGGAGTTTCCTCGCGAAGTCGGGGCCCGCCGCCTCCTACGCCCCGGAGCCGATGGTCGCGGAGGAACCGCCTCCGGGCGATGAGGAGACCGGTGTCGATACCGTGGGTTTGTCGCCCGCGGAGGCGTTGCGTCTGCTCGTGATCCCCTCCGCCGTGCGCGATCCGTTTACGCTGCCTGCCGCCACGGAGGACCCCGCGACAGCGCCCGCGGACGAGGCGGCCGCCTCGATCGTCGAGCGGGTCCGGTTGTCCGCCGTCTGGGTGCAGGGCACGGCTGTGTACTTGCTGCTCAATGGCAAAGTCTGCGCGCCCGGCGACAGGGTGGGGCGGTTCGCCATCGAGAGCGCCGAGATCGGGGGCGCGTGGCTCACGTTTCCCGGAGGTCGCTCTTTCCTTTCCGTCGGCCGGGATCTGGCCGTCACCACATCCGCACAGGGGATCACGACCCCGCTATCCCAATGAAAACCCACTCGAACCCCAGCGCCCGGGCCCTGTTCCTGTTCGCCACCCTGCTGCTCGGTCAGGCTTCGGCCCAGGATTCGGCGGCGCCGGCCGCTTCGGCCGAGCCGGCGGCGGGCACTGCGCCCGTGGCCGCCGCGGCGGTGGTGCCGCCGACCCTTTTCAGCTTCCGTGCCGAGGGCGTGCCGATCAAGCAGGCCCTCGCGCTCTTCGCCCGGGCCAACGCCCTCAACATCGTGCCCGATCTCGACGTCGAGGGCGACGTCACCGTGGAGTTCCGCGACCTGCCCCTGGATCTGGCGATGCAGGCGCTGCTCGATGCCAACGGGTACTACTTCGTTCAGGACGGCCGGCTCCTGCGGGTGAAGAGCCGCGAGACGCGCCTGTTCCAGATCGACTACATCCAGGTCACCCGTTCGGGCCAGGGCTCCAATGCCGTGCAGATCAGCTCCGGCGGCTCCTCGTCGGGCGGCGGCGGTTCCGGCGGCGGCTCGGCCGCGGGCGGCGGCTCGTCCGGCAGCGAGGGGTCGACCATGACGGTCACCAACTCCTCGACGATCAACTTCTGGGGCGACTTGGCGGAGCAGCTCAAGACGCTCGTCTCGGAGAACGGTTCGTTCACCATCAACAGCCTGGCAGGCACCATCGTGGTGCGCGACCGGCATCGTAATGTGGAGGGCGTCGCCGATTACCTCGCCCAGGTGACGCAGAACGTGGTCCGGCAGGTCGACCTCGAGGTCGAGATCTACGAGGTGGCGCTCAACGACAGCTTCCAGCTCGGCATCAACTGGCAGAAGGTCTCCGAGAATCTCGACACCACCTTCAGCACGCTCCCCGGCAGCCTGGGCATCCCCAGCTCCGGCGGCCTCATCGTGCAGAACCCGGTCTTCGGCGGCACCCCCGCCGCCTCCGGTATCCAGATCTCCCACCAGCGCGGCAGTGTCACCGCCATCCTCGATGCGCTCAAGCAGCAGGGCGACCTGAAGATCGTGTCGAAACCGCGGCTGCGCACGCTCAACAACCAGCCCGCGGTGGTCCGGGTCGGCCAGGATCTGCCAGTGTTCATCACCACGACGATCCAGTCGACGGGCGACAATCCGGTGCTCTCGACCGACGAGACGATCCAGACGATCACCGTCGGCACGATCCTCTCGATCACCCCCCAGGTGTCCGCCAACGGTACTGTGACCCTCGACATCACGCCGGCCGTCAGCCGCCTCGTGCGCACCGAGACTTCGGCCACGGGCAACACCAATGCGCCGGTCATCGACATCCGGCAGGCCTCCTCGATCGTGCGCGTGCGCGACGGCGCCACCGTGATCATGGGCGGCCTGGTCCAGGACAGCACGACTTCGACCCGGCGCAAGGTGCCCCTGCTGGGCGACATCCCGCTGCTCGGGAAGGCCTTCTCCGGCACGAACAAGGTCTCCGAGCGCACCGAACTCGTATTCTTCGTCACCCCACGCGTGATTGCCGACACCGCGAGCGAGGCCTCGGTCCCGCCTCCGGCGTCGCCAGCAAAATGAGCCTTCCTCCGATCGGCACCGGCGTGCATCTCGACATCCGCGTCCTCCTCGTCGAGGACGTGCCGGTGATCGCGCGCATCGTCGAACGGATGCTGATGAACTCGCAGCATTGCCTCTACCACATCGAGTGGCGCAAGACGCTGGCCGATGCGCTCGTCGCGTTGCGGCAGCAGGACTTCGACACGGTCCTGCTTGATCTGAATCTCCCCGACAGCGAGGAACTGTCCACGCTCGCGCGCGTGATGGAGACCTCCCGCAGCGTGCCGGTGGTCGTGCTCACCGGCACCGACGACGAGGCGATCGGGCTGCGCGCCGTGCAGGCCGGCGCCCAGGACTATCTGATCAAGGGCCAGTGCACGGGACAGGAGCTCGACCGGTCGATCGTCTACAGCATCGAACGCCAACGCCTCCAGCTCGCCCTGCGGCAGCTGGCCGTCCTCGACGAGTTGACCGGGCTCTACAACCGGCGCGGGTTCAACACGCTCGTGCCGGAGCTCATGCAGAAGGTGCGGGGCTCAACCGCCAGCGGGTACATCGTCTGTTTCGACCTCGATCGCTTCAAGGTCATCAACGACACCCACGGCCATGCCAGCGGCGATGCCGCCCTGGTCGAGTTCGCCACCCTGCTGCGCAGCGCGTTCCGCAAGGACGGGTTGTTCGTGCGTCTTGGCGGCGACGAGTTCCTGACCATGGGCATCGAACGCGAGCCCGGCGCCGCCAAGGAGGCGCTTGCGGTGCTGGCCCGGCTGCTCGAGGCCCGCAATGCCGCCGCGCTCACCCCCTTCCGGATCGAATCGAGCTCGGGCCTCGTCCTTTTCGGCCGCGAGGAGCAGCGCTCGCTCGACGAGCTCCTGGCCGAGGCGGATGCGGTGCTCTACCGCAACAAGGAAGCCCGCCACGCCGCGGAGCGACCCGCCGGCAAGGAGGAGCCCCTGCGGGAGGCGAAATCATGAGCTCGGCTCCCCGAAAACAGCTATGGCGGGAGGTGGTGCAGCGGCTCCAGGCCATGTGCCTGGCCTTCGACCCGGAACTCGCCGGTCACAACGAGCGGGTCGGCGTGGCCGCGGCGGCACTGGCCCGGCGCCTCGGTCTGCCGGCGGCGCGGATCGAGCGCATCCGCATCGCCGCCGGCCTGCACGATGTCGGCAAGGTCGGCATCCCGCGCGCGGTGCTCCACCGCTCCGGCCGGCTCGCCGCGCGGGAACTGGCCCTCGTCCGGACGCATCCGGAGATCGGGCACCGAATCCTCGCGGGCAGCGGCCTGCCGGAGATCCGCTGCGCGGCCGAGGTGGCGTACTGCCACCACGAGCACTGGGTCGGCACCGGCTATCCCCGGGGCCTGAAGGGGACGGCGATCCCGCTGGAGGCGCGCATCGTGGCGATCGCCGACGTCTTCGATGCCATGCGCTCGCGCCGCGCCTACAAGGAGGCCTGGACGGATGAGCGCGTGATCGCCGAGATGAAGCGGGGCCGCGCGGTGCACTTCGATCCCGAGGTCTTCGATGTCTTCGTGGCCGGGGCGATGCCGCGCTGAGCGTGCCGCACCGGCGGTGCGCGCCGGATCAGTCCGCCGGCGGGGGCGGCAAGGTGGGACGGAAGTGGCCGGTGATCTCCCACGCGAGGAGCACATCCTCCTCCTGCGCGCCGCGCCCGATATTGTGGATCACCAGCGGTGTCCCGCCGGCGCTCCGCCGGTCGGACACGACGCCGATGTGCGCGAGCCCCCTGCCCAGATCCCACGTCACGATGTCGCCTGGCCGGTAGTCCGCGGGGCTTGCCGCGAGGGCGACGGACCAGCCGCGCCGCCGGAAGAAGGTCCGGAGGTTGGGGACCCGCCGGTGGTCGATGTTGGCATCGGTTTTCTTGAGGCCCCAAATCTTGGGGTACGCGGCGAAGTGGGCCCGCATGTCCTCGTGCACCTCCTTCTGGAGATCGAAGCCGTGGGCGGTGCGCAGGGCGCGCGTGACGACATCGCAGCACACGCCGGTGTGGGCGGGCACATCGCCGCCCGGATAGGCGAGGCGCCGATAGGCCGGATCGTAGCCGGTTGTGATGCCAACCTGGGCGCGCGCGGCCTCCGCGGTCGTCAGCGCCGGCGCTGCACAGGCGGACCAAGCGCTCAGTGCCAACGACAGGAGCACGAGTCTTGGCGAACGATTTAGCACCCCGTTTAGCACTGAGCCCATTCTCAGGAACGTTTCAGAGGTGGCGGGACCGGCGGGAATCGAACCCACATCTGCGGCTTCGGAGGCCACCATTCTATCCGTTGAAATACGGTCCCGGGAAAACGGTGCGGATTTCGCGGGGCCGCCGCCGGTTTGGCAAGGGTGTTTTGGGCGGCGCCACAAACTTCTGCGACACTCTGAGCAGTCGGGGCGCTGCGGGCCTGCGCCGGACCACGCCGCCGGTTCGGGCCGCCCGACCGGGTTCAGGCGTTGCGGAACTCGGCGAGCAGTGCGGCGGGATCGGCGGCCTTCATGAGCGACTCGCCGACGAGCACCGCATTGGCACCCGCGCGGCGGGCGCGGCCGGCCTCGGTGGCGCCGAAGATGCCGCTCTCGCTGACCTTGACGATCCCGGTCGGGACCTGCGGCAGGAGGCGTTCGGAGAGCGCGAGGTCGGTCTTGAAGATGGCGAGGTCGCGGTTGTTCACGCCGATGATCTTTGCGCCGTGGGCGAGGGCGCGGCCGAGGTCGGGTTCGTCGTGGATCTCGAACAACGCGTCGAGGCCCGCGGCCGCGGCGGCGCCGGCGAGCACCTTGATCTCCTCGTCGGTGAGCGCGCGCACGATGATCAGGATCGCGCTCGCGCCAGCTTCGCGGGCTTCGGCGACCTGGACGGGGTGGATGAAGAAATCCTTGCGCAGGCGGGGCAGCGCGGGACCGATGGCGGCGAACTCGCGGCCGACCGAGCGCAGGTCGTCGAGCGAACCGCCGAAGTATCTCTGATCGGTGAGCACGGAGAGGGCGTCGGCCCCGGCGTCGCGATACTTGCGGGCCTGCGTGGCGGCGTCGGCGGTGGCGGCGATGGCGCCGGCGGAGGGCGAGCGGCGCTTGATCTCGGAGATCACGGCGAGGCGGCCGTCGGCGCGGCGCAGGGCGGCGGCGAAGGACGGCGGCCGGGGCAGCCGCGCGTGCAGCGCGGCCAGGTCGGCCTCGGCGACGGGGCGCAGCAGCGGGGCGATCTCCTGCCGCTTGTGGGCCATGATCTCGGCGAGTTTGTCGGTCATGCGGGTTGCGATAGCGGCAAAGCCGGGCGGGCGGGGCAAGCGTGTTCGGGCGACGGCGGCTTGCGGTGGCGGCGCGCGACGCCGCAGTGGCCGACGCGGCGGCAAAATCCGGCTGGCGCAACGGGGGGCGGCTTGGGCAGGGTGGCGGGCGTGACTTCGCTCCGCATCGCCACCCGCAAAAGCCCGCTCGCGCTCGCGCAGACGCAACTGGTGATCGAATACCTCGCCGCGCGGCTGCCCGGCGTGGCCTTCGAGGAGTTGAAGGTGGTGACCACCGGCGACCGCAAACTGGAGTGGTCGCTGGAGAAACAGGGCGGCAAGGGCCTCTTCACCGCGGAGATCGAGGCGGCGCTGCGCAGCGGCCAGGCGACGCTGGCCATGCACAGCGCGAAGGACCTCCCGGGCGAGGATGGCGCGGGCGACCTCGTCGTGGCCGGCTACCTGCCGCGCGAGGACCCGCGCGACGTGCTCGTGCTGCGCGAGGGCATCCGGACGCCGGCGACGCTGGCCACCGGCAGCCCGCGTCGCCGCGGACAGGTGGCGGCGCTGTTTCCGGGACTGCAGTTCACGGAGATCCGAGGAAACGTGGATACGCGGCTCACCAAGATCGCGCGCGGCGAGGCCGACGCGACGCTGGTGGCGCAGGCCGGGTTGAACCGGCTCGGCATCCGCGAGTGGCCCGGCGTGGTCTTCCGCCCGCTCACGCCGGACGAGATGGTCCCGGCGGTGGGGCAGGGCGCGATCGCGGTGCAATGTCGGCGCGAGGACGAGGCGCGGTTTGCGCCCCTGCTCGATGCAGCGACGCGCGCGCAGGTGGAGATCGAGCGTGCCTTTCAGGCGCTGACCGGCGCGGGTTGCCAGATCGCGTTCGCCGCGCATGCGTCGGCGGACGGGCTGGTCCGGCTGTATCACGAACGTTGCGGCCGGCAGGTGGCGCGGCACGACGGGCGGCCGCCCGTTGACTTCGCCGCGCGGCTCCTCAAGGAGCTTGGGCTCGCATGAGCGAAATCGAAAACTCCTCCGCCGCGCGCCCGTTGCAGGGCCGACGCATCGTCATTACCCGTGCCCGCGAACAGGCGGGGCAATTGCGCGAGCGGCTCGCAGGGCTAGGGGCGACGGTGATCGAACTCCCGTTGATCGAGATCGTGTCGGAAGTGGACGCTGCGGTCGGCGACGAGGTCTTTGGCGAGATCGCGAGTTACCAGTGGCTGGTTTTCACCAGTCCGAACGGCGTACGGTTCTTCTTCGCGGAGTTCTTCCGCCGTTTCCGCGACATCCGCGCGCTGGGCGGCGCGCGGTTGGCGGCCGTGGGCCCGGGGACGGCCGCGGAGCTGACCGCGCTGCATCTCGATGTGGACGTGATGCCGAAGGAGCACGTCGGCGAGGCGCTGGTGTCGGCGCTGGCGACGTTCGAATCGCTGGAGAACCTGAAAGTGCTCGTGGTGACGGGCGACCGGAACCGCGACGTGGTGATCCAGGGACTGGCCGACCAGCAGGCGATCGTGGACCAGTTGCCGGTCTACGCGACGGAGCGCGCGGAGGGGGGGGCGAGCGCCGCCGCGGCGGATTTCCGCCAGTACGGCGCGGATGCGATCCTGTTCGCAAGCGGGTCGGCGGTGGAGTCGTTCGTGCAACAGGCGTCGACGCTGGCGCCGCGGCCCGGCGCGACGCGCCCGCTGGCCGGCAGTATCGGGCCGGTGACCACCGAGGTGATGAAGCGAGTGGGGATGCCGGTGGATTTCCAGGCGACCGAGGCGACGCTGGACGGCCTGGTCGCGGCGGTGGTGAAGAAACTCGGCGGCTGAGCCGGGCGGCGGCGGGGCGCCGGTGGCGCCCGGGCCGGGCGCGGTATCCGGAGATCTGTAGCCGGCCGGGGTCGCCTCCCCCGGGGCGACAGCGGAACGCAACCCGCGCTAGCCGGCCTCCGTCGTGTGCAGCGCGGCGGCGCCGGTGTAGCGGGCGGACTGCTCGTCGGCGTGGTAGGACGAACGCACGAGCGGACCGGACTCGACGACGCCGATGCCGAGCGAGAGGCCGAACTGCTTCCATTCGGCGAATTCCTCGGGCGTGACCCAGCGATCGATGGCGAGGTGCTGGGGCGTGGGCTGGAGGTATTGGCCGATGGTGAGCACATCGAGCCCGATGGCGTGCAGGTCGCGCAGCGTCTGTTCGATCTCCTCGCGGCGCTCGCCCACGCCGAGCATGAGGCCACTCTTGATCGTGAACCCGCGGCTCTTGGCGTGGCGCAGGATGGAGAGGCTGCGGTCGTAGCGGGCCTGGACGCGCACGGGTTTCTGGAGCCGCTCCACCGTCTCCACATTGTGGTTCAGGATGTCGGGCTGGGCGGCGAGGATCGTGTCGAGATCCTCGAGCCGGCCCTTGAGGTCGGAGATGAGACCCTCGACCGCGCAGGTGGGGTTGCGGCGTTTGACGGCGCGGATGGTGGCGGCCCAGGCGGCGGCGCCGCCGTCGGGCAGGTCGTCGCGGGCGACGGAGGTGATCACGCAGTGGCGCAGCTTCATCGTGGCGACGGCCTCGGCCACGCGGGCGGGCTCGCCGAGGTCGGGGGCGGCGGGGCGGCCGGTCTGGATCGCGCAGAAGTTGCAGGAGCGCGTGCAGATGTTGCCCAGGATCATCACGGTGGCGGTGCCGCGCGACCAGCACTCGCCGATGTTGGGGCACTGCGCGCTCTGGCAGACGGTGTGCAGGTGGCTGCCCTCGACGAGGCGGCGCACGGCGCCGTACTCGGGGCCGGAGGGAAGCTTGGCGCGGAGCCAGTCGGGTTTTCGCGTGACCATCGGGAGTCCGAAACTTGGGGATTTGCTGCAGGGGGCAACCCGGATGTTGGCCGGGGCGGCGGGTATGAGCCGCAGGCCCGCCGCGGCGGCGGAGGATGAGGCGAACTGGAGCGCGCCCGCGACCGTTTACCTTCCCGGGCGGGAAGGAAAAGGGGCGCGGGCGGGGATGGGGTCAGGTGTCCTGGCCGGCGAGGAAACGCGGCCAGCGGCTCCAGAACTCGGACGCGAGGTCGGCGCGGACTTGGTCGAGCGACGGGCAAAGGGGGCCGAGCTCGGCGGCGAGGGAGGTGACGGTCCCGTCGGTGATGCCGCAGGGCACGATGCCGCCGAAATGGCCGAGGTTGGGGGCGATGTTGAGGGCGAACCCGTGGTGGGCGACCCAGCGTTTCACGGCGACGCCGATCGCGGCGATTTTGCGGGTGCCGAGCCAGATGCCGGTCTTGCCCTCACGCCGGCCGGCGACCAAGCCGTGGCGGGCGACGGTGTCGATGAGTACCTGTTCGAGAAAACGGAGGTAGGCGTGGAGGTCGCGGCGGGCGTCGAGGCTGACGATCGGATAGCCGACGATCTGGCCGGGACCATGGTAGGTGATGTCGCCGCCGCGGTTGGTGGACACGACCTCGATTCCCTGGTGCGCGAGTTGGGGCGGAGTCCAGACCAGGTTCTGTTCGGCGCCGCGCCGTACCCCGAGGGTGAAGACGGGCTCGTGTTCGGTGAACACGAGGGTGTCGGGCGCGGTGCCGGCGAGGCGGGCGGCGACGAGCTCGTCCTGTCGCTGCCAGGCGTCGCGATAGCGGGTGCGTCCCCAGTCGACGGTGACTCCGGAGGAGGTGGGGGATGGTTGGGCCACGGCGGCATTCCGCGGGCGGCGAAGCCGGGGTCAACGCGTTTCTCCGGCGGGGGGCGGTGGAGTGGCGCGAAGGCCGCCACCGTACTGTCGTGGGCATCCGGATCCGGCCCGGTCGCGGGCCGGGCGGCCGGGTGGTGGCGCGGGTCGGGGACCGGGGCTAGTCCTCCGCGGTGAGCGCGGCCTGCCAGAGGTCGATCTGGGCGGGCAGGAGGAGGTGTTGGAGGAAGGCGCCGTCGAGACGGGCCTCGACCGCCGGAGCGGGCATCTCGCCGTGGACGAGGGCGTTGGCGATGTGGACGAGCGCGAGCGGCGAGAGGGTGTTCTCGGGGGTGCGATGCGGGGTGTGGTGCAAAGCGACGGCCTCGACGACGGAGGCGGGCAGGCCCCACAGCTCAAGCAGGAGCGCGCCGGCGACACCGTGGTGGTGGCCGAAGAGACACTCCTCCTCCTGCCAGAGGGGACGCCGCGGGGGCGGGAGTTGGCGAAGTTTGGCATAGCCCTCGCCGTGGGCGTGGAGCATGACGATCTTGCCGACATCGTGGAGGAGGGCGGCGGTGAAGGCGGCTCGGTTCACCGCGGCGCTCGCGCGCACATGCCAGGCCACACGACGGACCATCACTGCGGTGGCGACGCAGTGGCTCCAGAGGTCGCCCATGGGGGCGCCGGCCGGCAGGGCTTCGAAAAGATGGGCCGAGGTGACGATGCCGCGGACGGTGTCGAGTCCGAGCATCGACACCGCTTCGCCCACCGACGAGACCGTGCCACGGGGACCGTAATACGCGGAGTTGGCGATCTGGAGAAGCTTGGCCGCGATGGCCGGATTGCGCTGCACCCCGTCCTCGATCTGGTCGACCCGCACGTCGTCGTCGGCGAGCAGGCCGAGAAGTTCGCGGCGCATGGCCGGCGACTGGGGCAGGGCGAGAATGGAGGTGACGGCGTCGGTGAGCGCGGGATCGCGCCGCCGGCGGAGAGTGCCCACGGAGTCCTGAAGCACGGCGTAGAGGGTGCCGGCATCGCAGGGGCGGGGCAGGAGGCCGTGGGCGAGGTGGGCCGCGGAAGCGAAGGCGGGGGCGGCGGGATCGTCGGCGATGACCAGGCGGATGATCCCGGGGAACCGTCGCGCGACTGCCGCGAGCAAGGCCGGGCCGTCGGCCGGCAGGTGCAGATCGAGCGCGACGGCGTCGAAGTTCTCGGTCTCAAGGAGCGAGAGCGCGCCGGCGGTGTCGGTGCGGACGGCTGTCTCGATGTGTTCATCGAGAAGAAAGAGATCACGGGCAAGGCCGGCGACCGCCTCGGACATGGTCGCCACGAGGAGGATGCGTAAATGGCCAGATACTACATTCATCGGACGGGAGGCAGGGGGTGGAGCCGGGGAGGACGGGTGCGGGCGTTGGCCCGGGGAACTGGAGACACGGT
>JAEWNN010000122.1 GCA_023457035.1 Verrucomicrobiota bacterium | reverse complement strand
CCCCTTGGCGATGCGCTCGAGGCTGAAGGTGCATGCGGCGGCCGGGGCGAGGATGCGCAGGTCGAGGCCGGCGGTGTCGTGCTGCGCGAGGTAGCGCTGGACGTTGGCGATGAGCTGCGCGTCGTGGGCGCGTTTCTCGTCGAGCCAGAACACGGCGGGTGTGTTCGAAAGGCGGGCACGGTTGACGGCGAGCTTCACCCAGTCCTGCACCGCGGCGTCCTTGGTCTGGCAGGCGCGCCAAACGTCGCCTGTATCCACGGCGTGGGACAGGAGGATCTGAGATTCGGAATTTGAGATTTCAGATCCGCCGGAGGCTACGGTCACCACGCGGACGGTGCCGGCGGCGGGGATGACGAAGGTCTTGTTGTGCGAGCCGTACTCCTCGGCGGCCTGGGCCATGAGGCCGACATTCGGCACGGAACCCATCGTCTTCGGGTCCAGCGCGCCGTGCTTCTTGCAGAAGTCGATCGTGGCCTGGTACACGCCGGCGTAGGAGCTGTCGGGGATGACGGCGAGCGTGTCCTGCAGCTTGCCCTGCGCATCGTACATCCTGCCGCCGGCGCGGATCATCGCGGGCATGGAGGCGTCGACGATCACGTCGGACGGTACGTGGAGATTGGTGACGCCCTGGTCGGAGTTGACCATGGCGATGGCGGGCCCACCGGCGAGGACGGCCCGGTAGTCGGCCTCGATCGCGGTGCGCTGCGCGGCGGGGAGCGTGGCGACCTTGGCGAGGAGGTCGCCGAGGCCGTTGTTGGGATCGACCCCGAGCTGCGCGAACACGGCGGCGTGCTTCTCGAAGAGCGGCGCGAAGAACACGCGCACGGCGTGGCCGAAGAGGACGGGGTCGGAGACCTTCATCATCGTGGCCTTCAGGTGGAGCGAGAACAGCACGCCTTCGGAGCGGGCGCGGAGCATCTGCTCGCCGAGGAACGCGACGAGCGCGCGGCGGCTGATGAACGTGGCGTCGAGGATCTCGCCGGCCTTCAGCGCGAGCTTGTCCTTGAGCACGGTGACCTTGCCGGCGGCGTCGACATGCTCGATGCGCACGGTCGTCGCGGCGTCGACGCAGACGGAGCGCTCGTTGGCGAAGAAGTCGTGGGCGCCCATGGTGGCGACGGCGGTCTTCGAGGTGGGCGACCAGGCGCCCATGGAGTGCGGGTGCTTGCGCGCGTAGTCCTTCACGGCTTTGGGCGCGCGGCGGTCGGAATTGCCCTCGCGGAGGACGGGATTCACGGCGGAGCCCTTGACCTTGTCGTAGCGGGCTTTCGCGTCCTTCTCGGCGTCGGTCTTGGGCGCCTCGGGATAGTCGGGAAGCGCGAAGCCGCGGGCCTGGAGTTCGGCGATGGCCTCCTTCAGCTGCGGCACGGAGGCGGAGATGTTGGGCAGCTTGATGATGTTCGCCTCGGGCTGGAGCGTGAGCGCGCCGAGCTCGGCGAGGTGGTCGGGCAGGCGCTGCGCGGGCGGGAGCCGATCGGCGAACGCGGCGAGGATGCGGCCGGCGAGGGAGATGTCGCGCGTGGCGATCGCGACGCCGGCGTGTTTGGTGAACGCCTGCACGATCGGGAGCAGCGAATAGGTGGCGAGGGCGGGAGCCTCGTCGGTCTTGGTGTAGAGGATGGTCGGTGCCGCGGACATGGTGACGGAGGGAGTAGCTTGAAACGACGTTTCCGCGAGCAAAGGAGTCGCGGGCCGGGCGGTCAAAGGTTTGGCGCGGCGCAGCGGCGGGAATCAGCCGTGCTTTTCCTGCGACGCGGCGCAGAAGGAGAAACGATGCGGCGGGGCCATGGTGGCGACAGGGAGGAGCGGCGGGGCACCGGAGCGGCGGAAACCCGCGAGGCTTCCGTCACGGCGATGCTGCACGGTGCCGCGCGCGGTGGCGGACGTGGCGAAATGGTGGCGAGTTCCGCCACGGGCCGCCCGGCTCAGGCCTGGACTTCGACGAGGTCCTTCTCGACGCGGAGGTTCTCGATGATGAAGCCCTGCCGGTCGGGCGTGTTCTTGCCCATGAAGAACGAGAGCAGGCCGTCGCTGTTGTGCAGGTTCGCCAGCGAGACGGGCTCGAGGCGGATGCCTTCGCCGATGAAGTCCTTGAACTCGCCGGGGGAGATTTCGCCGAGACCCTTGAACCGGGTGACCTCGGGATTCGCGCCGAGCTTCTTCATCGCCGCGCGCTTCTCCTCCTCGGAGTAGCAGTAGTGCGTCTCCTTCTTGTTGCGCACGCGGAAGAGCGGTGTCTCGAGGATGAAGAGGTGGCCGTTGCGGATGATGTCGGGGAAGAACTGCAGGAAGAACGAGATCAGCAGCAGGCGGATGTGCATGCCGTCGACGTCGGCGTCGGTGGCGATGACGACCTTGCCGTAGCGCAGGCCGTCCATGCCGTCCTCGAGGTTGAGGGCGGACTGGAGGAGGTGGAACTCCTCGTTCTCGTAGATGACTTTCTTGGACAGGCCGTAGGTGTTGAGCGGCTTGCCCTTGAGGGCGAAGACGGCCTGCGTGGCGACGTCGCGCGTGGCGGTGAGGGAGCCGGCGGCGCTGTCGCCCTCGACGATGAAGAGCGTGCTGTCCTCGGAGCGTTTGTCCCGGTCGCCGAGGTGGAAGCGGCAGTCGCGCAGCTTCTTGTTGTGGAGCGAGGCCTTCTTGGCGCGCTCGCGGGCGAGGGAGCGGATGCCGGCGAGCTCCTTGCGCTCGCGTTCGCTGGCCTGGATCTTGGCGAGGATGGCGGCGGCGGCCTCGGAGTTTTTGTGCAGCCAGGCATCGAGCTGGTGCTGCACGAACTGCCCGATGAACTGCTTGATCGAGGGGCCGTCGGGGCCGACGTCGGTGGAGCCGAGCTTCGTCTTGGTCTGCGACTCGAACACGGGCTCGACGACGCGCACGGCGATGGCGGCGAAGATCGACTGGCGGATGTCGGCGGCGTCGAAGTCCTTCTTGAAGAACATGCGCACGGTCTCGACGACGGCCTCGCGGAAGGCGGCGAGGTGGGTGCCGCCCATGGTCGTGTGCTGGCCGTTGACGAAGGAGAAGTACTCCTCGCCGTAGTGGGCGCCGTGGGTCATCGCGATCTCGATGTCCTCGCCGTCGAAGTGGGCAATCGGGTACAGGGTCTCGCCGCTGAGGTTCTTCTTGAGGAGGTCCTCGAGGCCGTTCTCGGATTTGAAGGGCTTGCCGTTGAAGACGAGGGTGAGGCCGCGGTTGAGGAAGGCGTACTTCCAGAGCAGGTCCTCGATGAACTCGGGGCGGAACTGGTAGTCGGCCCCGAAGAGCGCGGGGTCGGGCGTGAACTCGATGATGGTGCCGTTGCGCTCGTCGGTCTTGGCGGGCTTGTGGTCCTTCTTGAGTTTGCCCTGCTCGAACTCGACGACCTTGGTCTGGCCGTCGCGCACGGCCTGGGCGCGGTAGGTGAGGGCGAGGGCGTTGACGGCCTTCTGGCCCACGCCGTTCAAACCGACGGATTTCTGGAACGCGGCGGAGTCGTACTTGGCGCCGGTGTTGATGACGGAGACGCACTCGAGGAGTTTGCCCAGCGGGATGCCGCGGCCGTAGTCGCGCACGCGCACGGTGCGCTCGGTGAGCTCGATCTCGATCTTCTTGCCGAAGCCCATCGTGAATTCGTCGATGGAGTTGTCGATGGTCTCCTTGAGGAGCACGTAGATGCCGTCCTCAGCGTGGGCGCCGTTGCCCAAGCGGCCGATGTACATGCCGGGGCGGAGCCGGATGTGCTCGGTGGAGGAGAGGGTCTTGATGCTGGACTCGTTGTAGGCGGAAGCGGCCATGGACGGAAAAGGCGGAAGGAAGAAGGCTGAAGGCAGAAACCGGAAACCGGAAACCGGAAAGAGGCTAGGGCGTGGGCGGGCGAGGCAAGCTTGGAGTGCGGGGGCGCTCGCGGGCCCTACTCGGGGCTCGCGGCGCTGCCGCCGGCCCCCAAAGATCGGTGACGATGAAACCCCTGATGGCGCTGGTCCTCGCGGTGATGACGGTGGTGCGCGTTCTCGGTACCGCGCAGGAGCCGGACAAGCTGATCCTCGACGGCAAGGAGGTAGAGCTATTCGAGAATCCGCTGGAGGCTTTCTGGCCAGATGGCCAAGGTCGGCCAAACATCGAGACGGTCGGGCTCCCTCGGGAAGAGATCATCATTTCATCGAACAACTGGCGCGGCTATGTGGCCGAATGGGCGATTCGTGGTGACCGGCTCTTTCTGACCGATCTGTCGAGAAGGTGTGGCATACCGAAGTGGCGGGCGTGGATGAAACCATGGGCGGATGACGAGTATCGGAGTGTGCCCATGGAATTGGTTCTGCCGGGAAAGAAACTTCCGGTCTTCGCCGAGTGGTATTCGGGTCGGCTGAAGATTCCGCAGGGCAAGATGACCCGCTATGTGCACATGGGCTATGGCTCCGAGTACGAGCGGGAGCTGCTGATCGAGATCAAGAATGGCGTCGTGGTTGGGCGTGCGGAGATTTCCAACGCGGGCAGGAACGAGTTCCGCTCGGTCCCCGATCTCGAATGGTGCGCCCTCGGGCAAGGAGGTCGAAGACAAAGGCGACTGGATCGATGTGCGGCTGTTCGGCACGAGCCGGTTGCATGAGTTGATCCAGACCGGCGAAGAGTTTCGGACAAGAGGTGTCTTCTTTCGTCACAACGATTCGAAGGTGGCGGCGTCCTTGGTCGTCTTTGAGACGCGCAAGACGAAGGCCGACAATTTCCCGATCCACAAGCTACCGGCGGATGTCGCGGTGAAAGACGGTTCGCACGTCGAGGTGACCGCGCGGTTCGTGGTGGTCGACAAAGTGCCGGAGCTGCAGGTGTCCGCGATTCGCGAACTCAAGGGCGGCGAGTCGATGCACGCGGCAAGTTTCCCGGCCGAATGGGAGAAGCTCCAGACGGAGGCCAAGGCGAAAAAGGCTGCGGAGGCGAAGAGAGATTCCGAGCCGGCGAAGAAAGAGTGAAGGATCGGCGGGTTTGCAGGTAGGGCGGTTTCTCCGAAACCGCCGTGGCGATTGCTTGCGGCTGACGGAAAGTGAGCGGTGTGCGGCGTCACAGGCGGACGTTTCGGAGAAACGTCCCTACCTTTCGGAACAGATACCGACCGCGGAGCGGGTGGTCATCCCAGCCGGTTGATCGTGCTGGCGGCGTAGCCGGCGCCGAAACCGTTGTCGATGTTCACGACCGTCACGCCGGGGGCGCAGCTGTTGAGCATGGCGAGCAGGGCGGCGATGCCGCCGAGGCTCGCGCCGTAGCCGACGCTGGTGGGCACCGCGATGATGGGCTTGGCGACGAGGCCGCCGAGCACGCTGGGCAACGCGCCCTCCATGCCGGCGACGGCCACGATGGCGCGCGCGTCGCGGATCTTCTCCAGCCGGCCGAGCAGGCGGTGCAGGCCGGCGACGCCGACGTCGTACACGCGCTCGACGCGGTTGCCGAAGACCTCGGCGGTGATCGCGGCCTCCTCGGCCACGGGCAGGTCGGAGGTGCCGGCGGCGACGATGGCGATGAAGGTCTTCGGCGGCGTGGCGGGCGCGGCGGGGCGGCGCACAATGGTGCGCGAGATGGGATCGTGGACGAGTGCGGGCGAGAGCTCGCGGGCGGCCTCCCAATGCGCGGGCTCGACGCGGGTGGCGAGGATGGCGCTGGGGCCGGTGAGCATGCGCTCGAGGATGCCGCGGACCTGGGCGGGGGTCTTGCCGGCGCAGTAGATCACCTCGGGGTGCCCGGTGCGCAGCGCGCGGTGGTTGTCGATCAGCGCGTAACCGAGGTCTGCCGACGGGAAGTCCTTCAGTTCCGCGAGCGCGGCGGGGAGATCGGTGGTGCCGGCGCGGTAACGTTCGAGGATCTGGACGAGGGCTTCGCGGTTCATGGCAGGAGGAAAAGGGAACGGTATTTCACCACAGAGGGCACAGAGAGCACGGAGGGTCGGACTGAGAAATGGCTGCTAGTGAAGAACGTCGAGACTGCGGGGCTCTGGTTGTGTGCCTTCTGCTCTCTGTGCTCTCCGTGTCCTCTGTGGTTAATCTGGTTTGGCCACCCGAGATCTGAGTTCGGCGAGGACGCGGCGCTCGACTTCGCGCAACGGAAGGTTGTGGGTCTCGGCGAGACGGCGGAGGTCGTCGTGCTCGGGTTTCGACTTCAGCGGGCGGCCGTCGAGAAAGGCGGTTTTCACGCGGACCGTGCCGAGCGAGGTGACGACTTCCTCGAGGGTGCGTTCGAGGGCGAGCTTGCCGACTTCGCGACGGCGGAGGCCGAAGGTGGTCGTTTCGCGCAGGATGAGTTCGGCGAGCGCGGCCTCCTGGGCGGGTGGGCAGAGCACGGAGAGCGTCAGGGCCGGGCGCGACTTCTTCATCACGATCGGCGTGAGCCACGCGTCGGAGGCGCCGGCGGCGAGAAGTTTCTCAAGGACGTAGCCGGCGGTCTCGCCGGTCATGTCGTCGAGGTTGCACTCGAGGACGACGGCGGTCTCGCGCGGGACGGAGGCGAGGGAGGAGGCGGAAGGGCCGGCCTCGACGCGGCCGGCTACAGCGGCGGAGCCGAGAAAGACGCGGAGGAGGTTCGGGATCGGGCCGTCTTTGTGGCCGATGCCGTAGCCGATGCGTGAGATGGTGAAGTCGGTGCGGTCGGTGAACTCGGTGGCGCTAGCCACAAGGATGGCGGCGCCGGTGGGTGTGGTGGCCTCGAAGGGCACGGTGCCGAGCCGCGTGGGCGCGCCGCGGAGCAGATCGGCGGTGGCGGGCGCGGGCACGGCAAGCCGGCCGTGGGCGCATTTCACGAAGCCGCCGCCGAGCTCGATGGTGGAGACGAGGACGCGGTCGGGCTGGAGCCACTCGAGCGCGATCGCCGCGGCGACGATGTCGACGATAGAGTCGACGGCGCCGACCTCGTGGAAACCGACCTCGGCCACGGGCACGCCGTGGATCTTGGCCTCGGCCTCGGCGAGGCGGGCGAAGATGGCGAGGGCGCGGCGTTTGGTGCCGGCGGGGAGTGTGCTGCGTTCGATGAGCGCGACGATGTCGCGGTGGTTGCGGTGCTCGTGCGGCTCGTGGCCGGGCGTGAGTGGTGTGTGAAGCTTGGCGACGGGGGTGAAGGCGGGCGCTGCCGGTTGGCCGGCCTCGGCGCGGCCGGCTACAGGGGCGAGCGGGTCGGGTTCGCCGTCGAGCAGCACATCGGCGCGGGTGCCGCCGATGCCCTTGCGGGAGTCGCGGGTGAAACGCAGGTGCCAGCCGGGCAGGCCGAGTTTGCGCAGCTCGGTTTCGAGGTGCTCGGGCGGCACGCCGAGGTCGACCATCGCGCCGAGGTGCATGTCGCCGGAGATGCCGGCGGAGCAGTCGTAGTAGAGGACTTTCATGTCGGGCACGGCGGACAAGGTAGGGACGTTTCTCCGAAACGTCCGTGGCTGCGCAGGGTGCCAGATGCGGGCTGGCGGTTGCGGCGGTTTTGGAGAAACCGCCCTACCTCGGATGTCGGACGCGGCGCGGACACAAGGTCCGGCCCTACATGGAGGAGCTCACGCATGGGGGGCGGGGGCGCCCTCCTTCGCCAAGGCTTCGGAGGGTAATACGCGGTTGAGGCTGCCCATCTGGTAGCCCTCGAGCTCGAGGCAGACGTAGCGGAAGCCGGCGGCCTTGATCTCGCGCGAGACGGTGTCGAGGAGCACCGGATCGAAGAAACGGCTACGCTCGGCCGGCGCAACCTCGAGGCGGGCGATGTCGCCGTGGTGGCGCACGCGGCACTGGCGGAACCCGTGGGCGCGGAGCGTCTGCTCGGCGCGGTCGATGGCGCGGAGTTTCTCGAGGGTGATGCGCTCGCCGTAGGGCACGCGGGAGCCGAGGCAGGCGGCGGCGGGTTTGTCCCAGGTGGGCAGGCCGAGCTCGCGGGAGAGTTCGCGGATGTCGGCCTTGCGCAGGCCGGCGACGCGCAGCGGGCTGGTGACCTGCAGCTCGGAGAGTGCGGTGAGGCCGGGGCGGTAGTCGCCCTCGTCGTCGAGGTTGGAGCCGTCGAGCACGGTCGCCACGCCGTGTTGGCGCGCGACCTCGGCGATGCGGGCGAACTCGATCTTCTTGCAGTGGTAGCAACGGTTGACCGGGTTGGCGGCGACAGGCTCGTCGAGCTCGGGGTCGTCGATGAAGAAGTGGCGGATGCCGGTGAGGGCGGCGATCTGCTTGGCGGTGGCGAGGTCGTCGCTCGGCATCATGGGGCCGGTGACGGTGATCGCGATGGCGCCGTCGCCCACGGCGTCGCGTGCGGCGCGGCAGAGGAAGCTGCTGTCGACGCCGCCGGAAAAGGCGACCGCGACGCGCCCGTGCGCGGCGATCACCTCGAGCAGGCGGCGGTACTTATCTTCGAGCGTGGCGGGGGAGGAACTCACGGCGGGGATGTTGTGGGCTTTTGTGCGCTGCGCCACCGGTGGAAGCCAGTCGAATCCCGGACGACGCATTTCCCCGGCAGGGAAAAGCGTGAGCGTCAGGTGGCGGGGCCGGAGGTCGTCGCTGCGGCCGGGGCGCGCTGGTGGCGTTCGCCGGTGGCCCTGCCCTACACTGGGCCGCCGGCGCCTCCCGCAGGAACGGCGCGGGGATCCTTCTTGTCATGGCGGAGCGAGTATCTGAGATCGAACCATGAAGATAACCTGGAGCCGGCTGGCGGGTTTGTTCGGGTGGGCGATCCTCGGTGCGGGGTGCGGGCGGCAGGAGGAGATTGCGGTGGTGGAGGTGTATGCCGATGCGGGTGTGGTGGCGGAGGCGCGACAACAGGCTTCGGACCGGCGCGAGGCGGCGCTGGCGGCCCTGCTGGCGGCGCCGGCCGGGGTCCGCAGCTACGACGCGGAGTCGATCGAGCTGATCCGGTCCGCCCCGGAGCGTGCGCGGGAGACCTTCCAGCGGATCCGGGTGGATGCGGCCTGCTCGCCGGAGAAGCGGCTGCACGCCATGCTGGCCCTGCGCCGGCTCGACGTGGCGGTCCCGCTGGCCGAGCTGGCGGCGCAGGCGGAAGCTTCGCCGCAGGCCGCGTTGGTTCTTCTGTCGCCGGGAAGCGATCTGCTTCCGGATTCGGGCGCAGTGCCGGAGGACGTGGGCAATCTGGTGGCCGCCCTGGTCGATGCGCCCGAGGCGAGGGTGCGCAGGACCGCGCTCCGAATCGCCGGGATGCGACGGATCGCCGCGGCGGCGGAGCGGATCGCGGCGCGCCTGGCCCGGGAAGGCGACGCGGCCGACGACAACCTGTTGTTGGCTGCCGCGTCGCTGCTCCCCTCGGCCGAGCTTCTCCCGCGCCTCGAAGCCCGCCTGCAACCAGTGAAACCGTTCGAGGGCGCGCCCGGGCTGGAGGCGGTCGTCGCGTTGTGCGAAGCGACCGCGGATGCGGCACTACGGCGCAGAGCAACCAAGACGATTTCCGACTACCTCTGCGCCCAGAAAGACCAGCGCTCCATCGATGGCGCCGCGATGTCCGCGATCGAAGTCTTTCGGAAGGTGCTGCCGGCCGGCGAGGCACAGGAGGCCTTGGCCAGCTTGGTTCGCGGTGCGGAGTGGCGGCTCGTGCGCCGGCAGGCGATGGGGGAGCTGGCCGAGTTGGCCCCCGCCGTCGCTGCGACCCTCGCCGCGGAGACCGGGATCGCGATCGAAACCGCGGCGGGGCAGACGGGGAAAACGGTCGCGCTCACGGCGCCTGGTTGCGCGGAACACTGCGTCTCCAGCCAGCTCCTGACGGCCGACGAAGCGGCCGAGGCGGTGAAGCGGCTGGAGACGGCCGAAGAAGGAGGCCCGCCGGCGGACGGACTGGGTTTCCTCGCCGCCGCCGGTCGTGCCCTGATCTTCGACACGGAGACCGGCCTGGTGCCCAACCGGCATGACCTGCTGGTGCGGGACTTCGCCCGCGCGAGCACGGGCCGGTTTCGCCCCGAGGCGGTGCTCGAGAACTATGAGGAGGGCGCCCGCGCCAAGGACAACGGGAGGTACACGCTCCAGTTCGTTCACGCCGGGAAGCTGTACCGCATCGCCCCGCGCGACCTGGGCGACTGGTACGACGTTGGCGCAGTGCTGTCCGCGATCCACCGGGCGCTGGCGGATGCGGGCGTCGAAGAGCGTTTTGTCCAGGTCGAGACAGGCGACCAGACAGCGGCCTTTGTTTTCGGCCGGCCCGAGGCGGTCCGCCGGGCCGCCGGAAAGCTCGGGCTGACTCTCGCCGCGGATCCCGACGCCCCGCGCGAGGTCGGAAAAGAGTTCGAGGAAAAAGCCCTCAGAACCATCGGCGGCTGAGCTCCGCGGCGGACGCGCGCCCTGGCGCGTGCATGGCGAGGGCGGCGTGGATGGATGGCTGAACGGCTGCGCCGTACTGCTACGAGAGACGGTCGGGGCTACGAGGGGACGGCGTCCGCCGCGCGGGAGGTTGTCGACGTGGGGCGCGGCGGAGAGCGCAGTTCTGAATCCCGAGCGGAACAACACTCCGTGCTTTCGGCTCCGCCCAGCCTCGGCCGCTCACGCGTACTGCGGGAGGACGGTCTCGGCGACGGTGGCGTCGAAGAGGTCGCGGCGGCGGACGCGGTCGAAGGCGTGGAGGAGGTCGTCGGTGCGGACGCGGGCGCGGCGCTCGCCGGTGTAGTCCTCCATGATCCGGCCGTGGTGCATCATGATGATGCGGTCGGGGAGCTGCACGGCCTGCTGCATGGAGTGCGTGACCATGAGCGCCGTGAGCTTCTCGCGGGTGACGATCTCCTTGGTGAGGACGGCGACCTGGTTGGCGCTCTTCGGGTCGAGGGCGGCGGTGTGCTCGTCGAGCAGGAGGAGCTTGGGGCGCAGCCAGGTGGCCATGAGGAGGGTGAGCGCCTGGCGCTGGCCGCCGGAGAGCGTGCCGATGGGGTTCTCGAGGCGGTCCTCGAGCCCCATTTTCAAGGTGCGGATACGGTCGGCGATCTCGTCGCGGACGCGGTGCGAGAGGGCGAAGCCGAGGCCGCGAGGCTGGCCGCGGCGGGTGGCGAGCACGATGTTCTCGGCGATGCTCATCTCGGCGGCGGTGCCGGCGAACGGGTTCTGGAAGACGCGGCCGATGAGCGTGGCGCGGCGGTGCTCGGGCCAGTCGGTGATGGAGTGGCCGTCGAGCTCGACGGTGCCGGTGTCGGGCAGGAAGGTGCCGGCGACCGCGTTGAGCAGCGTGCTCTTACCGGAGCCGTTGGTGCCGATGATGGCGGCGAAGCAGCCGTCGGCCAGGTCGAGGTCGATGCCGCGCAGGGCGCGGACCTCGTTGGGCGTGCCGGGGAAGAAGGTCTTGGCGAGGGAGCGTATCTTAAGCATGGTGGCGTCCTCCGAAGATGCGGCGGCCGAACGAGCCGAACCAGCGCGGGAGCACCAGGGCGGCGAAGACGAAGGCGGCGGTGACGAGCTTGAGGTCGTTGGGGTCGAGGCCCCAGCGCAGGGCGATGGCGATGAGCAGGCGGAAAAGGATCGTGCCCATGATGGCGCCGACGATGGCCATGCCGGGGCTGCCCTTGCCGGTGAGCGCCTCGCCGATGATGATGCTGGCGAGTCCCCAGACCATCATGCCGATGCCCATCTGGACGTCGGCGAAACC
>JAEWNN010000121.1 GCA_023457035.1 Verrucomicrobiota bacterium | reverse complement strand
CAATTTCTGGGGACACAACGCGGTGATCCGCACCGCGCAGTTCATGGAGCATTGCAGCCTGCCCGACCTGCCCGGCACGGAGCCGTTCGGCGGGCGCATCCTCAGCCACGACTTCGTCGAGGCCGCGTTGATGGCCCGGGCCGGCTGGAGCGTGTGGCTTGCCTACGATCTCGACGGCAGCTTCGAGGAGGGCCCGCCCTCGGTGATCGACAGCGCCAAGCGCGATCGCCGCTGGTGCCAGGGCAACCTCCAGCACTCCTGGCTGCTCTTCGCCAAGGGGCTGCGCGGGGCCAGCCGTCTGCATCTGTTCATGGGCATCATGGGCTACGTGGCGTCGCCGCTGTGGCTGTTTTTCCTGCTGCTGAGCACGATCCATGTGTTCGACCAGGTCACCGCCGGCCACCAGCGCCCGGTCGACGAGCTCGTGCTCGAGGGGCTCGGCTACTATTTCGAGGTTCCGCAGACGCTGGCTCTCTTCGGGCTCACGCTGGTGATGCTCTTCCTGCCGAAGATCCTCGGCGTGATCGTGCAGTGGGGACCGGAAGGCCGGCGGCCGTCGTACGGCGGCCGGCTGCGCCTGGTGCTCAGCGCGCTGCTCGAGGTCGCGCTCTCGTCGCTGCTCGCGCCGATCAACATGCTCTTCCACGCGAAGTTCGTCGTCTTCACCCTGCTCGGGCAGGGCGTGGGCTGGGTCACCCAGCGGCGCGACGCCGAGGGCAACGACTGGCGCGAGGCCATCCTCACGCACTGGGGGCAGACCGTCTTCGGGATCGTCTGGGGCATCTCGGCCTACGTCGTCCTGCGCTCGTTCTTCTGGTGGCTCAGCCCGGTGCTGGCCGGCATGCTGCTCGCGATTCCGCTCTCGCTGCTGCTGGGCAGTGCGAAGATCGGTGCGCTCACGCGACGCCTGGGGCTGTTCCTCTTCCCCGAGGAGTCGAATCCGCCGTACGAGCTGCGGCGCCTGGAGAAGAACCTCGCCGAGTGCTACCAGCACATGCGGCCCATCGAGGAGTTGCGCGACGACTACGGCCTGCTGCAGGCGGTGGTCGACCCCTACATCAATGCCCTCCACGTCTCGCTCCAGCGGCAGCGCCGTCCGGCCGCGGCCACCCGCGAGTACTTCCTGCTGCTGCGCGAGCGGCTGCTGCGCGAGGGGCCGCAGAAGCTCACCCCCCGCGAGAAGCGCGCGCTGCTGCTCGATCCGGAGAGCATGACGTGGCTCCACCGCGAGCTCTGGCGCCGGCCGCAGGCGGATCTCGCCGATTGGTGGCAGCTGGCTGTGCGTCAGTACAACGTGCTCACGGCCCAGCCGGTCACCGCGCTCTACCGGTGAGCGGCGGGCGACGTGGTGAAGCCGCCGGACCGTAGGGCCGGTCTGCGAGCGGCCGCGCGGGTGTGGCGCGAAGGGGGCGCGGGGTGCAGGGTGGTGGATTGTATCGGGGCAGTCCGGTCGGAGACCGGACCCACGTGGCGGGCGGCGCGGCGGGGAAAGGGGCGGAGAGGGCGTGCGGCGGCGGAAAAAAAAGGCGGCGCCGGGTGGCGCCGCCTTGGTGATTCCAAACGACCGGGGGCCTACTGAAGTTCGAGGACGACGATCGACTTGGCCGGGAGCGTCACGGTGAGCTTGCCGTCGGCGACGGTGGCGCCGGTGAAGGCGGCGGGGGCCACGGCCGCGGGCGCCTCGAAGGTGTTGTGCGAGTCGACCGCCGGGGCGGTGAGGACCCGGCCGGTGGCGCCCGTGGCGGCGAGACCGACGAGGGTGGCGGAGACCGCCGCGCTCTCGTTGGGCAGCACGTTGACGAGGGCGATGTGGACCTTGCCGGTGGTGGCGCGGGCGGCGGTGGCGCTCACGGCCGGAATCTTGTGCGCGCCGAACACGTAGTCGGGGGTGACGAGCTTGATCGGGAGCACAGTGGCGTCCTGGAAGGGCTTGTACATCTCGAAGGCGTGGTACGTGGGGGTGAGGATCATCTTCTCCTTGTCGGTGAGGATCATCGCCTGAAGCACGTTCACGATCTGCGCGATGTTGGCCATCTTCACGCGGTCGGCGTGGGCGTGGAAGATGTGGAAGTTGAGCGCGGCGAGGAGGGCGTCGCGGAGGGTGTTCTGCTGGTAGAGGAAGCCTTCGTTGGTGCCGGGCTCGACATCGGTCCAGATGCCCCACTCGTCGACGACCATGGCGACCTTCTTCTCAGCGTCGAACTGGTCCATGGTCGCGATCTGCTTGGTGAGGTACTCGTCCATGCGCAGGGTGTAGCGCAGGGTGGTGAAGTAGCCGTCCTCGCCGAAGCCGGTGGCGGGGCCTTTGCTGCCCTTCCAGCTGTCGGTCGGGAGGGTGTAGTAGTGGAGGGCGAGGCCGTCCATGAACTTGCCGGCGATCATCATCATCTTGGCGGTCCAGTCGGTGTCGTCGCCGCTGGAGCCGCAGCCGATGCGCTGAATCTTCACGTCGCCGTAGTTCTTGATGAAGGTGTTGTAGCGGCGGAAGTTGTCGGCGCAGAACTCGGCGCGCATGTTGCCGCCGCAGCCCCAGCTCTCGTTACCCACGGCGAGGAAGGGCACGCGCCAGGGTTTGTCGCGGCCGTTCTGGCGGCGGAGGTTGGCCATCGGGGAGTCGGCCGGGGAGGTCATGTATTCAACCCACTCCTGCGCCTCCTGCACGGTGCCGCTGCCGACGTTGAGGCAGATGTACGGTTCGATGCCGAGCATCTCGCAGAGGTCGAGGAACTCGTGGGTGCCGAAATGGTTGTTCTCCACCACGCCGCCCCAGTTGGAGTTGAAGATCGAGGGGCGTTTCTCGCGCGGGCCGATGCCGTCGCGCCAGTGGTATTCGTCGGCGAAACAGCCGCCGGGCCAGCGCAGCTGCGGGACCTGGAGCTGCTTGAGCGCGGCGAGCACGTCGTTGCGGTAGCCCCTGGTGTTCGGGATGGCGGAATCGGGGCCGACCCAGATGCCTTCGTAGATGCAGCGGCCAAGGTGTTCGGAGAACTGGCCGTAGATGTGTTTGCTGATGACCGGGCCGGGCTTGGCGGCATCGACGAGTAGCTGGGCGTCGGCGGCCGAGGCGAGCGGGGCGAACGAGGCGGCCGCCAGCACGGCCGAGGCGAATAGGGGCGAGGTACGCATAGGAAGCCGCAGAATGTGTGCGCTTCCGGGCGAAAACCAACAGCCGAGCACTTGACCGTCACGTGTTGGGCGTGGAAGGGCGCAGCGACGGTGCGTCCGCTTGCCCCTCCCGGCGGGGGCAAGCGACCATGGGCGGGCGGCTCAGAGTACGCGGCCGGCGCGGACTGTCGCGCGGTACCAGTGGTAGCCGAGCTTGGGGGTGCGGCGCTGGGTGGGGTAATCGACGTGCACGAGACCGAAGCGGCTGCGGTAACCCTCGGCCCACTCGAAGTTGTCGAGGAAGCTCCAGTGGTAGTAACCGCTAACCGGATAACCCTCCGCCTTCGCACGCAGGATCTGGCGCAGATAGGCGCGGGAGTAGGCGATGCGGTCGACGTCGGACACGAGACTGGAGGCGTCGGCCGTGGCACAATCGGAGAGGCCGTTTTCGCTGATGAAGATCGGCAGGCGGCGGTCGCCGAGCTGTTCGGTGACGAGCCGGATGCCCCAGTAGGTCGCCTCGGGGATGATGTTGAGCCACGGCAGTCCGCCCTTCGGATAGGCGGAGGGAAGCGCGATGCCCTCGTAGCCGCGGCCTTGCGACGACGCCTTGAAGTAGCTGCCGGTGTAGCAGTTGAAGCCGAGCTCATCGAGCGGCTGGGCGATGATCCGCCAGTCGCCGGCGGCGACCTCGGGCAGGCGTTCGCGGTGCAGCTCGGCCCACGCGGGATCCCAGCGGCCGTGCAGGAGCGGATGCAGAATGCCGCCGTTGACGAAGGAGTCGGCGAAGGCCTGCTTTGCCGCGGCGATGTGCTCGGGCGTCTCGATGATCGGCACGCAGCTCTCGTAGTTCTCGGCGCCGGCGATGCGGCAGGGGCGGGGCGAAGCGGCGCGAATGGCCTGGCAGCCGAGACCGTGGGCGAGGAGGGCGTGGTGGATGATCTGCGACTGCTCGCGCTGGGAGGACAGCCTGATGCTCGGGGCGTGGGGCGGGGTGTGCCCGAGGGCGTAGCCGCTGTAGTAGGTGAAGGTGGCGATCTCGTTGAGCGGCATCCAGCGGTCGATCCGGTCGCCGAGGCGCGAGACGACGGCGGTCACGTAGTCGGCGAAATCCTTGGCCACCTCGCGGCTCTGCCAGCCGGCGTAACGGTCCTGCAACGTCTGCGGCAGGTCCCAGTGGTAGAGCGTGGCGTGCGGGGTGATGCCGTGCTCGCGCAGGCAGTCGACGAGGCGGCGGTAGAAGTCGACGCCCTTCTCGTTCACGGCGCCACGGCCCTCGGGGACGATGCGCGGCCAGGAGATGCTGAACCGGTAGTGCTTCACGCCGAGCTCGGCCATGAGCGCGATGTCCTCGGCGTACCGGTGGTAGTGGTCGGCGGAGACATCGACGGTGCTGCCGTCGGCGATGCGCCCGGGCTGGCGGCAGAAGGTGTCCCAGATGCTGTCGCCGCGGCCGTCGGCCTTGGCCGCGCCCTCGACTTGGATCGCGGCGGTGGCCACGCCCCATTCGAAGTCGGGCGGGACCGGCGCGGCGGCGCTGTCGTTGCGGGGCGCGGCGGCGGACTTTGCGGGGGCGGAGGATTCGGCGGTGGCGGACGCGAGCGCGGGCATGGCGAGGGCGGCAGCGGTGAGGCCGAGGCCTTGGGCGAGAAAGGTGCGCCGGCTGGAAGCGCGGGGGGATGAATTTTGCATGGGGATGCGGGAGCCGATCAGAACTACGGTGTGCGGGGCGGTTGGCAAAGAACGGAGTGAAGACTTCGGAGTGGGAGAACCACTGATGGGCTTCGCCAATGGGCGGAGCCTTGAGAGAGTCCTGCGGCTGATCGCCGCAGGTGTGGTGGGTGTCGGCGCCCGCTAATCGCGGGCGAAGTGCGCGGGAAGGCGCGGCCGAGCCACGGGCGCGTAGCGTCGTTCGTGAGAACGACGATGGGGCGTGGCGAAGGCCTCCAAGGTCTTCATACGTACGGTGCGCGCTATTTCTTCGGCGCGAGGATCTGGATCAGTTCCTTGTCGGGCTGGCCGCAGAGCGCCGGGAGGCCGAGCCACTCGTAGATGCCGAAGTCGCCCTTGTACTCCCAGTTCGCGTAGGCGATGCCCTCGGCGGCGAAGAGGCCGACGAGATCGCGGTAGTAGGCGAGGCGGTCGGCGCGGGGGACGGTGGGCAGGCAGCCGAACTCGCCGCAGTAGAGCTGGAGGCCGAGCTCCTTGGCGCGGCGGATGGCCGGCTCGCACTCCTGACGGAGCCGGGCGGGGCCCCAGTCGGCGGCGGCGTTGCCGATCTGGTTCTTCAGGCCCTCGTCGTAGTTGGCGGTCAGATTCGCGAAGGTGGCCTCGTCGACGATGGGGCCGGGGTAGCTCACCGGGCCGGTGTAGACCTTGGTGGGCACCCAGTCGGCCTTGTAGTGGGTGAACAACAGCGGGGCGTAGGTGTGGAAGCTGAGGATGATGTTCTTGTCGCCCGCGGGCACCTTGAGGAAGGGCAGGTTCTCCGGCATCTGCCAACGGTTCGCGCCGAAGACCATGACGCGGTTCGGCTCGAGGGCGCGCAGCATCGTGTAGCACTTCGTGACGAGCTTGTTCCAGTCCTCCGGGTCGTCGGCGACGGGCTCGTTGAGGATCTCGTAGGCGACGAGGTCGACCGGGAACTGGCGCAGGCGGGCGGAGAGATCGCGCCAGAGCGAGAGCAGATGCTCCTGCTCCTGCGGGTCGCTCCACAGCGTGATCTTCAGGCCCTCGTTGGCGGCGTTGAAGTGGTGGGAGTTGAGCGTGTGCAGATCGACGATGACGCGCAGGCCGGCCTGGCGGCTCCACCCGATGGCGGTGACGAGCCGTTCGAACTCGCGCTCGATCGGGCGGCCGTCGGCGGCCCAGAGCTCCTTCTCGTCGACGGGCAGGCGGATGTGGTCGAAGCCCTGTGCGGCGATGAAGCGGACATCCGCTTCGGTGAACCACTTTTCGCGGGGGGCCCAGCCGAAGTCCTGCGAGAGCCAATGGCTGATGTTGACGCCGCGCTTGATGGCGAAGCCGGCGGGGTTTTGCGGTGCCGCCGCGGGAGGGGCGGAGAGGGCGATCGCCGGGAGCATGAGGAGGATGGTCAGGAGACGGTGGATAGTCATGGGGAGGGGGAGGTCATTCGATCGGCAAGGCGAAGAGCACGCAGCTGAGCGCCGGCACGGCGAGCGGCTGGCCGGCGTCGATGCCGGAGCTGGCGACGATGTCGATGGCGCGGGGCTGGCCCGGGGCGTTGAAGGCGTGTTCGTCGCCGCCGGCGATGGTCCACGCGTTGGCCGGGCCGGAGACCTTGCGGCCAGCGAGCGCGAGCGGCAGGGCGCGGGCTTCGGCGGTCGGGTTGACGACGGCGACGGTGAGGGTCTTGCCGTCGGCGGTGAGCGCGGCGGCGACATCGAGCGGTCCGAAGTCGCCGGCGAGCTTGAGCGGCACGCTGCCGAAGTGGGCGCGGTACAGCTGGAGCACGAGGCCGGTGGTCTCCATCTCGGCGGCGGTGCGGCTGGTCTTGATCGCGCCGATCACGTTCACCGTCTGCGCGTAGTGCGCCATCGTGATGATGTCGCTCTGACGGAAGAACTCGTGGAGGCCCACGGCCACGCCGAGGGCGTCGGCCAGGTCGTAGCGGCAGCCGAGCTCGCCGTAGGTGTATTCGCGGTGCCAGTAGTTCCACTCGTCCATCGCGATCGGGACGATGCGGCCCTTCAGCTCGGGCCGGCCAACCTGGAAGGCACGGTGCTGTTCGGCGACGTTGCGGATGGCGGTGCGCAGCAGGCCGACATGGGTCGCGAGCGGGGCGCGGCCGGTGTCGGGCTCCCATGGCAGACGGCCGGCGTAGACGTGTTCGGAGATGAGATCCATCTTGTCGGCGCAGTCCAGGAGCATGCCCTCGGACCAGCCGAGGCCGCGCTTCACCTGCTCGGGGTCGTTGTCCTTGTTGATCTTGCCGATGGAGCCGACGCCGACGAGCACGAGCGACGGATCGACGGCGTGCATGGCCTTGGCGACGAGGTTGTGCTTCAGCGCGTACTGGTGGAGCGGCATGAAGCCGAGCTGCCACGGGCCGAACATCTCGTTGCCCACGCACCAGTGCTTCACGCCGTAGG
>JAEWNN010000120.1 GCA_023457035.1 Verrucomicrobiota bacterium | reverse complement strand
GTTCTACAGCCGCCGCACGGTCGACATCATGTTCAAGTACCCGTTCGGCGTGCAGGAGCTGTGGGGCATCGCCGCCCGCTCCGACTACGATCTGCAGCAGCACCAGAAGTTCTCCGGCGTGCCGCAGACGTGGTTCGACGAGGCCACGAAGTCCAAGGTGGTGCCGCACGTGATCGAGCCGGCGGTCGGCGTCGACCGTATCCTGTTGGCCGTGCTCTGCGCCGCCTACGCCGAGGAGGACGTGAAGGACGAGAAGGGCAACGTGGAGAAGCGCACCGTGTTGCGCCTGCACCCGCGCATCGCGCCCTTCAAGGTCGCCGTGCTCCCGCTGCTCAAGAACAAGGAGCAGCTCACCAGCCGCGCCAAGGCCCTCTACGCGAAGCTCAAGCGCCGCTACAACGTCTCGTACGACGACGGCGGCGCCATCGGCCGCCGCTACCGCCGCCAGGACGAGGCCGGCACGCCGTGGTGCGTGACGATCGACTTCGACACGATTGAGAAGCCCGGCGACACCTTCACGCTCCGCGACCGCGACACGATGCAGCAGACCCGCATCACCGAGGCTGAGCTCTTCGCGCTGCTGGCCGACAAGGTCGACAACGCGTAAGGAGGAATCCGGCGGACCGGATTCCTGAGCCGAAATGGCGGACCATTTCGGGACGAATAGGTAGGGACGGCTGTCTCAAAGATTCTGCTGAACAGCAGAACGAGCCGTCCGTCCGCCATGTGGCGCCGTTCGCGAGAACGGCGATACCGCGTGGCGTAGCCGGGGGCGGTAAACCCGGTTGGCGGCGCGTGTAATCCGCATGGCGGGAGCGGCTCACGCAGTGTTTCAAGCACCTAAAATAGAGTTGCTGTCTATTTTAATTTGATAGGAGGAACTAAAACAAGGCTTGCCCTTGTTTTAGCTGGCGCTACTCACGCGTGGTATGCGCCAGCCGCCAGGCTATTACCTGCCAACAGCTTATGTTGGTGAGACGGTGCGCGCGTTTGTGCCCAATCCGCTCCCGCCCGAGCCTCCGATTGAGTGGAGTGCGTCCCTGCTCTCGTTATCCCAGCAGGCGATGTTGGCCATCGGTCGGCTTGATGGGCTCTCGGTGCTGATGCCCGATATCAGCCAGTTCCTCTATGCGTACATCCGCAAGGAGGCGCTGCTCTCGTCGCAGATCGAGGGAACGCAGTCTTCGTTGTCGGAGTTGCTGCTCTTCGAGAACGAGGAGGTTCCCGGCGTACCGAACGACGATGTGATCGAAGTCTCGAACTATGTCGCGGCGATGGAGCATGGACTGCGGCGGTTGCGCGAGGGATTCCCGCTTTCCAGCCGGTTGATCCGCGAGATCCACGGCGTGCTGCTGGCCAAGGGGCGGGGCAGCGACAAGCAGCCCGGCGAGTTCCGCACCTCCCAGAACTGGATCGGGGGCACGTGGCCGGGCAATGCGCGCTACGTGCCGCCGCCGCACGACCTCGTGCCCGAGTGCATGGGCGCGCTGGAGAAGTTCATGCATGCGGAGCGCGACGTTGCGTCGCCCCTGCTCAAGGCCGCGCTCGCCCATGTGCAGTTCGAGACGATCCACCCGTTTCTCGACGGCAACGGCCGTGTTGGCCGTCTGCTGACGTCGTTCCTCCTCTGCCACGATGGCGTGCTGAAGCAGCCGCTGCTCTACCTGAGCCTTTTCCTGAAGCAGCACCGCCCGGTCTACTACGATCTCCTGCAGCGGGCGCGCACCGAAGGGGCGTGGGAGGAGTGGCTGGCGTTCTTCTTCGAGGGCGTCTCCGCGACGGCCGACCAAGCGGCGCAGACCGTCGCCCGTGTGCTGAAGCTGTTCCAGGAGAACCAGCTCAAGATCGCCACCCTCGGCAGCACCGCCGCATCCACAACGCGGATCCACGAGCTGCTGCAACGGTACCCGATGCTCTCCGTGAACCGGGCGCTGTCGCTCATGCCCGAGCCACCGGCCTTCGCGACGGCCAACGCCGCGTTCAAACGGCTGGCCGATCTCGGCATCGCCGAGGAGAAGACCGGCGGCGCGCGCAACCGGGTCTTCGCCTACAAGGACTACCTCGCCATCCTCGGCGAGGGTACGGAGCCGCTTTGAGTCAGGGCACTCGCCTTCAGTCGAACCCCGGGCGCTTGAACTCCCGCGCGGCGGGGAACTTCGCTTCGGCGGCGCGGCGGAGGCGCTCGAGTTGGACGAGCAGGTCGAGGATCGTGTCGCCGTGCTCGGCGGCGAAGTGCTCGCGCAGGCGTGCCCACGCGGCGAGCGAGCGGTCGATCGCGAGCAACGCGATCTTGGCGGAGCCGTCGCTGTCGCGCGGCAGGTCTTCGAGGTGCAACTGGCGTTCATCGACGGCGCCCTGCACGGCGCGGCGGAGCTTCACCTCGATGAAGAAAAGGTACCACTGCACGACATCGAGGGCGTCACGGATCGTGGCGGCTGTCGCATTCGGTTGGCCGATGCCGAGCCGGCTCTCGGTGGCGAGGGCCTCTTCGGTGTCGGCGAGAGCACCCGGAATGGCGCGCAGGAGGTTGTGCCCGGCTTTACGGTACGAGGACGCGGCCTTGAACAGCGCCGAGCCGGAGCGGGCCGCTGCGCGGCGCCGCCTTTGGTCGGTTCGCTCGGTCTCGGCCTGCAGTTCGGGCGAATCGAGATCGATGCCGCGCCGCTTGGCGTCGCGCCGGATCATGCGGATCGCGGCGGCGAAGGAGAGGACGAGTTCGTTCCAGAATGCCTCGTTGCCGGTGTCGTCGTCGGAACGATCGCCGGCAGCCTGTCGACGCTCACCGGTGCGAAAGACGGCGCAGTGAGAGGTCTGCGGGCAGCGTTCGCACCAGCGGTCGCAGTAATTGTGGATGCCGGAGATCAGACCGGGAGCGGCGGAGTCGCGCCGCAAGGCCGCGATCTCGGAGTCCAACGGCTTCGCGCTCACGGCCCGGCGTCGTTTGGCATTCTCGGGTTTTCGTTTCGGAGAGTTGGCCATCGGTGGCTGGCCCACGAACAAGCAGGTTCGTCCCGCCTGCGCAACCCGGAGGACGACGGCGAGCCAGCACTACACGGTGGTTTTCCGTGGGGTAGGTCGCGGGCTCGCGATCTTCCCCGTGGCGACCGCGCGCCCGGCCCATGCTGCGGCTCCTACCGTCGCCCTTTTGCGTTGAACTGCGGCGGCGTTCGCCGGTTTCATCCGGCACGATGCCCGACGCCGAAATCGTCAACGTATCCCGTCATCTCTGGGCGCAGGCGGCGCAGCAACCCGCGGCGCCGGCGCTGCGCATTCCGATCGGTCGGGCCGGCGGTGGGGAGATCCGCTACGCGCAGTTGTCGTTCGCGGAACTCGCGGCCGAGGCGGACGCGTGGGCGTGGCGACTGGCGAAGGCGGGCGTGCGGCGCGGCGACCGGGTGCTCGTGCTGGTGCGGCCGGGACTGCCGCTGATCGCCGCGGTGTTCGCGCTGCTCAAGCTGGGCGCGCCGCCGATCGTGATCGACCCCGGCATGGGCCGGAAAAACTTCCTCGCGTGCGTTCAGCGCACGCAGCCGCGCGTACTGCTCGGCATCGCCCGCGGGCAGATCGCCTCCTGGATCTTCCGCGACGCGTTCCGCTCGGTGCGGCGACGCCTGTGGGTGAGCGGCAATCCGGCGCAGCGGATCGCCCACGGCCCCGTGCCGGTGTTCCCGGCGGCGCCGACGGCGGCCGACGACTTGGCGGCGATCCTCTTCACCTCCGGTTCGACCGGAGCGCCCAAGGGCGTGTGTTACGAGCACGGGATGTTCGAGGCGCAGGTGCGACTGGTGGGCACGACGTACGGGATCGCCCCCGGCGAGGTCGATCTCGCGGTGCTGCCGGTCTTCGCGCTCTTCAATCCCGCGCTCGGCATGACGACCGTCGTGCCGCAGCTCGATCCGTCGCGTCCGGCGGCGGCCGATCCGGCGCACCTCGTGCAGGCCATCCGGCAGAACCACGTGACCAACAGCTTCGGTTCGCCGGTGATCTGGACCAAGGTGACCCGCTATTGCACCGAGCGCGGCATCGTCCTGCCCGACGTGCGGCGTATCCTGATGGCGGGCGCACCGGTGCCGCCGGCGCTCTTCGCGGCGATGCGGCAGGTGTTCCCCGGCGCGCAGCTCCACTCGCCCTACGGCGCGACCGAGGCGTTGCCGGTGAGCAGCGTGAGCGCCGAGGAGATCATCGGCTCAACGGTGGCCGGTGGCCAGTTGCCGGTGGGCGGTGGCCGAGAACCGGAGACTGGGAACAGGAAACCGGAAACGGCGGACGAGACGGGCGGCGCCACGCCTGGTCCCTCCTCCATCTTCCATCCTCCTTCGTCCATAACCGCCGGCGCGGCGGCTGAGACCTTGCGTGGCCGCGGCACGTGCGTGGGCCGGCCGGTGCGCGAGATGACGGCGAAGGTGATCGCCATCGTCGACGGCCCGATTGCCACGCTGGCCGAGGCGCGCGAACTGCCGCCCGGCGAGATCGGCGAGATCATCGTGCGCGGTCCGGTGGTGACGGCGGCCTACGACCTCCTGCCCGAGGCGACCGCGCGCGCGAAGATCTACGAGGAAGCGGCGGCAGCCCCGACGCTGGATTCGGCCAATCCGCAGTCCGCGTTCCGGATTCCGCAATTGTCGCCGTCCGGCGCCGCCGTCTGGCACCGCATGGGCGATGCCGGCTACCTTGATGCGGAGGGGCGGCTCTGGTTCTGCGGGCGGCTGGCGGAGCGGGTCGAGACCCCGCACGGCGCGCTGTATCCGGACTGCGTGGAGCCCATCTTCAACCAGCATCCGCGGGTGCGGCGCACGGCGCTGCTCGGCTTCGGGCCGCGCGGCAAGCAGGTGGCGGCGCTCGCGGTCGAGTGCTGGCCGGGGCAGCGCCCGCGCGGCGATGCGGCGCGGCGCGCGCTCGGTCGCGAACTGCGGGACCTGGGCGAGGCGCACGCGCACACCCGGCTGGTTCGCATCTTCTACTTCGTGGACCGGTTCCCGGTGGATGTGCGGCACAACGCGAAGATCCACCGACTCCAGCTCACCCGCGCGCTCGCGGGCCGCCCGGGCCTGGAGTTCGACAAACGCTGAAGTAGGCGACGGCGCATGCGTGCGCGAGCGAGTGCAACTCGCCGATGGCACGAAGGCTCACTCGGGAATTTCCCCGCGGGCTTTGACCACGGGCGGTGTACGGATATGAGCTAGGCCCGCGAAACACCGCCAACCGCAACGCCCATGATCCTGCGCCACGTCCTGCTCGCCCTTGTCCTCGGATTCTTCTGCACCGGTCGTGCGCTCGCGTTCTCGTTCGGCGAGAAGCATGTGACCGCCTCGCTCGTGGCCGAGCACACGGCGCTGGTGCCAGGCAAGACCGCGACGGTCGCGCTGCGGCTCGTGCACGACGAGCACTGGCACACCTACTGGGAGAATCCGGGCGAGGCGGGACTGGCGACCACGATCCAATGGACGTTGCCGGCGGGCTTTGTCGCCGGGCCGATCCAGTGGCCCGCGCCGGAGATCACCGACACGGGCGGTGTGCTCACCTACGGCTATGGCGGCGATCTGCTCCTGCTGGTCGACATCGCAGTGCCGGCCGATGCGGTGCTGGGCGCGAACGTGACGCTGCGGGCCGAGGTCGACTGGCTGATGTGCAAAGAGGCGTGCATCCCGGGCGCGGCGAAACTTGAGCTCACGCTGCCGGTGACGGCAGACACGGCGGCCGATGCGCAGTGGGCGCTTCGGATCGCGGCCGCGCGCGCGGCGGTGCCGGCACCGACCGACAAACTCGCGGCCCGCGCCTATCGCACCGCTCGCGAGCTGACGATCCGCGTCGAGCCGCGGGACCCGGCCGTGCGGCGCGAGGGGTTGATGGTGGCATATTTCGACGAGAACGGCGCGGTGGAGGCGCGGGCACTGCAACCGGCGCGCGCGGCTGGTGGCGCGCTCGAGTTCACGGTGACGCAGGCGGAGTCGGCCGGCGCGCCGCGCGACCTCGCGGGCCTGCTCGTGGCGGAGTCCGGCTGGTGGCCGGGCGGGCCGAAGGCGGTCTCGATCCGGATTCCGGTGACGGACGGGCCGGCGCGTGGTGCGGTGCTTCAGCCCGCACCGTCCGGCTCCGTACTCGACTCCGGGGCGAGCGTCGCGCCCACCGGTCGCCCTGAAGGGCCGGCCTACGGGATCGCGGGCATTCTCGCGCTGGCGTTTCTCGGCGGGCTGATCTTGAACCTCATGCCCTGCGTGTTCCCGGTGCTCGGAATAAAAATCCTCGGGTTCGTGCAGCAGGCCGGCGCCGACCGCGCGAAGGTGCGGCTGCACGGGCTCACGTTCGCGGCGGGCGTGCTGGTGTCGTTCTGGGTGCTGGCGGGGATCCTGATCGCGCTGCGGCCGGCGGAGGGCGCGGCGGCACAGGGCTGGGGCT
>JAEWNN010000119.1 GCA_023457035.1 Verrucomicrobiota bacterium | reverse complement strand
AACCCGCGCCGGCCGGCGCGGCCCCCGCCATCGCCGCGGCCGCGCCCCTCGCCAGCGAACCGAGACCGCGGCCCCTGCCGGCCGGCGGCGCCCCGGTGCTGGTGGTCGACGACGAGGCGACGATCCGCCAGGTCGCCGCCGACGTGCTCACGCAGAACGGCATCCCCGCCACCACCGCCGACGACGGCCTGCGGGCCCTCGAACTCTTCGCGGCCCCCGGCGCCGGCTTCCGGGCCGTGCTCCTGGATTTCTCGATGCCGCGCCTCGACGGAGTGGAGACATTCAAGCGGCTCCGCGCGCGTCAGCCCGACATCGCGGTGGTGCTGATGAGCGGTTTCGAGGCCGAGGAGGCGCTGGAGCGGTTCGCCGGACTCGGCATCGCAGGTTTCCTCCAGAAGCCGTTCACCCCCGCGGCCCTGCTGGCCGCCATGGCCAAGGCGCACGCCGGGGCCTAGCAGCCGCCACGCAACAACGCGCCGGCCGATCCCGCCACGCTTGCCAACCTCCGATGCCGCCGGTTGGCTGCGGGCCTACCCTGATGAAAAACCCGACGACAGTTCTCGCGATGGTTCTGTTGGCGATCGTGGCGGCGCTGCTCTGGCGCCTCGAACGCCACTCCGCCGTGCTCGCCGAGCTGGCCCGCGTGCAACTGGCCGATCGCGTCGAGCACCGCCGCGCCGAGGCGGACCGCATCGCCGCCGCGCAACGCGCCGAGGCCGAGGCCCGCGCCCAGGCCGAAGCCACGGCCGCCGCGGCCGAGCAACGCGCCCGCGACGAAGCCGCACGGCTCGAGCGCCTGCGCGAGCCGGTGCAACCCGGCGAGGTCGTGCCCACGATCCGGCTCGACAACGGCGACACCGTGCACGGCGCGATCGTGATCGCCCTCCAGCCCACCAGCGTGAGCTTCAAGGTCGGTGCCCGCCTTTACAACATCCCGACCGAGGACCTGCCCGCCGAGCTGCGCGAGCGGCTCCGCCGGATGTTCCCGGCGCCCGCCGCCGCCGGAGTGGCACCCGCCGCCCAGCCGTAGGCCGGTCGCGGCCCGCGGATCGGGGTGAGCCAAGGCCCGACTGGCGGGAAGCAGAGCGCTTCCGGAAATTCCGTTGACCCCTCCCGGCTCGCGCCCGTTATGACTGCGGCTCCAGCGCCGTGATGTTCACCGACCACGACTTCCTGCAGCACAATGCGCCGACCTCCCCGAGGAAGGCGCCGACCGGCCGCAACCGAGCGGCGGTCCCAGCGGACAGCCGGTGAGGTCCGCCCCCCTCCGCCCCGGAGCCCCCACGCCATGAGCGATTCCGTGAAACACGAGTGCGGCATCACCCTGATCCGCCTGCTCAAACCGCTCTCCTACTACCAGGAAAAGTACGGCACGCCGCTGTGGGGATTCTTCAAGCTGTTCCTCATGATGGAGAAACAGCACAACCGCGGGCAGGACGGCGCCGGCGTCGCCGCGCTCAAGCTCGATGTGCCCAACGGCCTGCCGTTCATGTTCCGCGAGCGGAACATCAAGGCCAACCCCCTCGACAAGATCTTCAAGGAGCTCCTCGGCCAATACCAGGACAAGGTCGACAGCGGCACCATCCACCCGGAGTTCGTCGAGACGGTGAAGCGCAACTTCGACTTCGGCGCCGAGGCCTATCTCGGCCACCTGCGCTACGGCACCTCCGGCGGCTACAGCATCAGCGCCTGCCATCCCTTCTTCCGGAAAAGCCCGTGGCCCACCCGCAACCTCATGCTCGCGGGCAATTTCAACATGACCAACACCGCCGAGCTCAACGACCAGCTCGTCGGCATGGGCGCCCACCCGATCTTCGCCACCGACACCCAGGCCCTGCTCGAGCTCCTCGGCTTCTACCTCGATGAGGAACACGAGGATCTCTACCGCGAACTTCGCACCCAGAAGCTCCCCGGCAAAGTCATCTCCGAGCAGATCAGCGAACGCCTCGATGTCGCCAAGGTCCTCCGCCGCGCCGCCGTGCGCTGGGATGGTGGTTACACCCTCGCCGGCATGATCGGCAACGGCGACACCTTCGTCATGCGCGACCCCTCCGGCATCCGCCCGGCCTTCTGGTTCCAGGACGACGAGGTGGTCGCCGTCGCCAGCGAACGCGTCGCGCTCATGACCGTCTTCGACAAGGACCAGGCCGACATCCGCGAGATCACCCCCGGCTGCGCCGTCGTCGTGAAAAAGAACGGCCACGTGAGCGAGGAGCCGATCCGCGATCCGCTCCCGCGCCGTTCCTGCTCGTTCGAACGCATCTACTTCTCCCGCGGCAACGACCCCGAGATCTACAAGGAACGCAAGGCCCTCGGCGCCAAGCTCGTCGACCAGGTCATCCGCTCCTTCGGCGGCGACTACGGACGCGCCGTCCTCGGCTTCATCCCCAACACCGCCGAGGTCGCCTACTACGGCCTGCTCGAGGCCCTGCGCATCCGCCGCCGCGACGAGGTCAAGGCCACCATCCTCGAGGCCTCCCGCAAGGGCACCCTCGACGAGACCCTCCTCGACGACCTCATCCTGCGCAACTGGCCCCGCGCCGAGAAGGTCGCCGTCAAGGACGTCAAGATCCGCACCTTCATCGGCCAGGAGAACTGGCGCAACCAGCTCGCCAGCCACGTCTACGACGTCAGCTACGGCACCGTGCGCCCCGACAACGTCCTGGTCTGCGTCGACGACTCGATCGTGCGCGGCACCACGCTGCGCAAGTCCATCCTGCGCATGCTCAGCCGGCTCAACCCGCGCAAGATCGCCATCGTCTCCACCGCTCCGCAGATCCGGTATCCGGATTGCTACGGCATCGACATGAGCGAGCTCGGCAAGTTCATCGCCTTCGAGGCCGCCATCACCCTGCTCAAGGAGCGCGGCCAGTCCGGCCTCATCGACGAGGTCTACCGCGCCTGCGTGGCCGAGGTGGCCAAACCCGCCGCCGAGCAGGTCAACCAGGTGCGCCGCATCTACGCGCCCTTCACCGCCGAGGAGATCTCCGCCAAGATCGCCGAGTTCGTCCGCCCGCGCAGCATCGCCTGGCAGGGCGAGATCGAGATCATCTACCAGACCGTCGAGAACCTCCACGCCGCGCTGCCCAACCACACCGGCGACTGGTTCTTCACCGGCCACTATCCCACCCCCGGCGGCACCCGCGTCGCCAACCAGGCCTTCATTAACTACTACGAGAAAGCGGAGGGCCGCAGCTACTGACGGCATTTTCGATTTCGGATTGCCGATTTCCGATTGGAGAACGGCACCCGGCTCGGGAATCCCCTGCGAAGATCCGCCCTGTCATCGCCGCCGGCCGATCGAAATCGGCAATTGGAAATCTAAAATCGGAAATCGAAAATGTCCCTCTCCTACGAATCCTCCGGCGTCCGTTACGACCAGCTCGACGCGTTCAAGCGCGCCTGCCAGAAGGCCGCCCGCACCACCGCCGGACTGCTCGCCGACCACGGCTACACCGAGCCGGCCTCCATCCGCGGCGAGAGCGCCTACCTCATCGAGGCCGCCGACCACTATCTCGCCCACGTCGAGGAGGGCCTCGGCACCAAGAATCTGGTGGCCGACGCCGTGTACGCGCAGAGCGGCAAGTGTTTCTACCGCGAGGTCGCCATCGACACCGTCGCCACCATCGTCAACGACCTCGCCACCTGCGGCGCGCTCCCGATCTCCGTGGCCATGCACGCCGCCGTGGGCGACTCCAACTGGTTCGCCGACGAGGAACGCATGAACGGCCTCGTCGCCGGTTTCGCCGAGGGCTGCCGGCAGGCCGGCGCCGTCTGGGGCGGCGGCGAGACGCCCACCCTGCGCGGCATCGTCGAGCCGAACACCATCGTCCTGGCCGGCTCCGCCATCGGCAAGATCCAGCCCAAGTCGCTGCGCATCGTCGGCGACGTGAAGGACGGCGACCGCATCGTCTTCCTCGCCTCCTCCGGCGTGCAGACCAACGGCCTCACCCTCTGCCGCAAGATCGCCGAGGCGCTCCCGCAGGCCTACCTCACGCCCATCGGCGACGGCCGCACCTTCGGCGAGGCGCTGCTCGCCCCGTCGGTCATCTACGTCGCCTTCGTGCGCGAGTGCCAGCGGCGCGGGTTGAAGCTCAACTACGTGGCGCACGTCACCGGCCACGGCTGGCGCAAGCTCATGCGGCTCGACGAGCCCTTCGTGTACGAGATCACCGAACTGCGCCCCGAGCCCGCCCTCTTCCGGTTCCTGCGCGAGTCCGGCCCGATCTCGCTGCGCGAGGCCTACGCCACCTTCAACCAGGGCATCGGCTTCGCCGCCTACGTGGCGCCCGAGCTGGCCGAGGCGACCGTCGCCGCGGCCCAGGCCTCCGGATACGAAGCGTGGATCGCCGGCACGGTCCGCAAGCAGGGCGACCGCAAGGCCGTCGTCGTGCCCGGCCTCGATCTCACCTTCGAGGGCGACACGCTCCAGCTGCGCTGAGCGGCGCGGCGCCGCGCCGCGCATCCCGGCCCGGTCCGCCCCGCGTGGGGGCACCGCTGCCGGCGTCCCGCGGCGTGTCCACTTCGGCGTTATTTTCACGCGCGCCGAGAGTCGGGCTTTACACCCTGCGCGCGCCCCTTACCCCATGGAGGCGAGGAAGATCACCGTCCCGGGGGCCAGGCCGCCGGGCATCATTCGCAACACGACTGTGCGGGCCCTTGCCGGTGCGCGCGGTGACAACAGGAAAGGAGACAGGGAGCATGAAAGTGGGAATCTTCGGTTTCGGTCGGGCGGGGCGCTCGGTCGCCTCGGTGTTTTTGCAGAGCCCGGACACGGAGCTCGAGTGGGTGGTGCGCCGCAGCACCAAGATGGAGCATCGCTCCGTGCCGGAGTTCCTCGGCATCCCGGCGGAGAACCCCGGCCTGCTCTATTCGCGCGACGAGTTCACCGCCGACGAACTCTTCGAGCTGCACCCCGTCGATGTGGTCGTCGACTTCTCCTCGGCGGATGGCATCGACTACTACGGCGAGGCGGCGGCGAAACGCGACATCGCGATCGTCTCGGCCGTCTCCAACTACCCGCGCGCCAAGGTCGCCTACCTCAAGAAGCTCGCCCGCCGCACCGCCGTGCTCTGGTCGCCCAACATCACCATCGGTATCAACTTCCTCATGCTCGCGTCGAAGGTGCTCCGGAAGATCGCCCCCTACTCCGACATCGAGATCGTCGAGGAGCACTTCAAGGCCAAGGCCGATGTCTCCGGCACCGCCAAACGCCTCGCCGACGCCCTCGGCATCAAGCACAGCCGCATCAAGAAGATCCGCGCGGGCGGCATCATCGGCACCCATGAGATTCTCTTCGGCTTCCCGTTCCAGACCGTGCGACTCAAGCACGAGTCGATCTCCCGCGAAGCCTTCGGCAACGGCGCCCTCTTCGCCGCCACCAACCTCTACGGGCGCAAACGCGGCTTCCACACCATGGAGGACCTGCTGCTGCCCTACTTCGCGCTTTAGCGGTCGGCGGCCCTCGGCCGCTTCGCGCGCCCGCCGGCGCCTGCGCGGCCCCGGCGTCGGGGCACGGGGCGGTCCGCCCATGGGCAGGCCGCGCGGCCGAACCGCGTGCGGCCAGATCCGACGGCATCCGCCCCTGGTCACCACCGGTCGCCTCGTGCCGTTTGTAACGAAGGAACCAGACCGATTTCCCCGTCGTCTATCCCCGCGTATGCAACTCTCCGACCTCCGCCTTCCCCCGGTGCCCCGCTCGTTCGCTCGCGCCGTGCGCGTCTCGTGTCTGGGTGTCGCCCTCCTCGGCTCGGCCGCCGCCCTGCTCGCCACCGCCTCCACCACCGACGCTTCCCCGGCGCCGCTGCTCGACAAACCGCTCCCGCCATCCGCCACCGACGCCGTCGACGACCAGCCCTCGCCGCAGCATGTCTACGTCTCCGGCCATTGGACCTGGAAGGACGGCGCCTACACCTGGGTGGGCGGCACCTGGGAACTGCCGCCCTCCCCCACCGCCGAGTGGGTCGGGCCGCGCTGGGAGAAGAAGGACAGCGGCTACGCCCTGATCGAGGGAGTCTGGCAGGAGGGCGGCAGCGAGACCGCCGACGCCTCCGCGGCGGACACCGACGTCGTCCTCGACGAGGCTCCGCCCCCGCCCGAGCGCGAGGTGATCGTCGCGCGGCCGTCGCCCGCGCATGTGTGGATCGGCGGATACTGGGGTGTCCACGCCGGTCGGCGGGTGTGGGTCTCCGGCCGCTGGGATCTGCCGCCGCGCGCCAACGTGGTCTGGGTTTCCCCTCGCTGGGAACGCCACCGCCATCGCCCGGGCTACGTCTTCCGCCCCGGCTACTGGCGCGACGCCCATTTCCGCCCCCGCACCACGGTTGTCTTCGAACACGACGGCTGGCGCAGCGACGGGGTGGTCGTCGTCACCGCCCCGCCCCCGCCCCGTCGCTCCCCTCACCACTACCGCCCCGTGCGTCCGTCCTACGAGCACGTCTGGATCGACGGCTACTGGAGCTGGTACGGTGGCCGTCATGTGTGGATCGAGGGTTGCTGGCGCCGCCCGCCCCACGGCCACAGCCGGTGGATCTCGCCCCGCTGGGAACGCCGCAAGGGCGGTTACATCTTCATCGAAGGCCGCTGGCGCTGATCGCCCAGCCTCCGTCTCGCCACCTCCGGCCGCCCGGTTCGCTCCGGGCGGCCTTCTCGCACCCCACAAAAGCCCTCCCCAAAAGAACAAAGCCCCACTCTCTGTTCGCCAAATAGACTCACCGCTGTGACCCTATTTGGTCGCCACTTACCTAAGTCATTCACGGTCATTTTCTTCTTTCCGCCAAATAAGTCCACGGTCGTGGATTTATTTGGCCAAAAGGGGAGCAGGCAGGCGAGGTTCGGGGATCCGCGGATCCGCATCTCGTGGGGCGCGGGGCCAATATCCGGGGAGACGCTGGGGCCGGCCTCGGCCCGAGGCGATCGCGCGTACGCGCTGGGAGCGGGGAACCACGGCCGCAGGGGCCGGTGGGCCGCCCCTCCCGCCAGCGGCCTCAGGCACAGCCCCGCTGTGCACAAACGCGATCCCAGGCCAATCCCCGCCTCCAACCAGTCACGACCGGAGGTGCGGAGCGGAATGGACGGAATCCCCCAAACGTTCGCCTGCCACCGGTGCCGGCCACCGCCCTCCGTTCACCGGAACAGACTCGGCAGCCACGTCGTCAGCCACGGCACGTAGGTGATCAGCAGCACACCGAGGAACATCACGCCCAACATCGGCAGCGAGGCGCGCGTCACCTCCGTCATGGGTTTGTTGAACCGATACGAGGAGAGCAAAAGGTTGAGCCCCACCGGCGGAGCGAGGAAACCGAGCTCCATGTTCGCCAGGAAGATGATGCCGAGGTGGATCGGGTTGAGCCCGAAGGCCTGGCCCAGCGGCACCAGCAGCGGCACCACCACCACGATCGCCGCATAGATCTCGACCAACCCGCCGATCGCGAGCAGCACGACGTTGAGCCCGAGCAGGAACAGCCACTTCGAGTGGATCGTCGCCGTCGCCCATGCCACCGCCGCATCCGGAATCTGCGCATCGACCAGATAGTGGGTGAACCCGAGCGCCACACCGAGGATGAGCATCACGCCGCCCACGAGCAGACCGCACTCGGCCATCACCCGCGGCACGTCGCGGAACAGGCGCAGATCGCGATGGATGACGACCGCCACGAGGAACGTGTACGCCGCGGTGAGCGCCGCCGCCTCGACCGGGGTGGCGAAACCGCCGAACAACGCCGTGAGCGCCACCACCGGCACGAGCAACTCCCACTTCGCCGCCCAGATCGCCGCCAGCGCCTCGCGTCGGTCGAAGGCCTGCCGGCCGGAGTCGGGCGCATGCCGCCCTTCGCGCAGACCCCACGCGATGGTGAGCACGACCAGCAGCACGCCGGGCAGGAAACCGCCCTGGAACATCTCCTCGATGCTCACGCTCACCTCGCCGCCGCTGCTCGCGATGATCGCGTAGAGGATCGGCGGCAGGCACGGCGGGAACAACATGCCGAGCGAGCCGGCGCCGGTGAGCAGCCCGATCGAAGAGCGCTCCGAGTACTTCGCCGCCGCGAGCACCGGCATGAGCACGCCGCCGAGCGCGAGGATCGTCGCGCCCGAGGCGCCGGTGAAGGAGGTGAAGAACGCGCACACCAGCGTCGCCACGATCGCAGGACCGCCGCGCACGCTGCCGAACAGCGCCTGGAACAGCCGCACCAGCCGCTTCGCCGCACCGCTCTCCGCGAGGAAGTAGCCCGCCAGCGTGAACAGCGGGATGCTGGGCAGCGTCGGGTTCACCGTAAGCTGGTACTGCTTGAGCAGCACCGCCGTCACCGGCTCGCCCTGCGTCCAGAGCAGGATGAGCGCCGCGCCGCCGAGCGCGGTGAAGATCGGCGCGCCCAGCGCCACCGAGACGAACAGCAGGATCATCGCGGGCCAGCGCAGCGGCTCCGGATCGATCTCGCGGCCGTTGACGAACACCACCGCCGCCAGCAGCACCGCCGCGAGCGCCAGCGTCGCCAGTTTCAGGAACCAGCGGTCCGCCGCGTGCCACACCAGCCGCACCGCGATCAGCGCGAAGCCGATCACCAGCAGCAGCTGCACCACCCACACCGGCACGCCGTAGGCGAAGATCTTCCCGAGTTGCCGCTGCGACATCACGAAGTCCCAGCTTGAGACGGCCAGCGCTGTACTCACCGCCGCCGCGAAGCCGTAGCCGACCACGCGCGAGAACGTGAGCGCGCCGCCCTTGAACCACTGGGCCGCCGCCGAGAGCGCGAGCAACCGGTTGTCGCGCGCCGCGATCGCGCCGCCGAGCATACCCACCGCGAGCACGAGGTGCTGCACCAGCGTCGTCGACGCCGTCACGCCCACCAGGCCGCACGAGCGCAGCGCGATCTCCAGCACCGGCAGGAGCATCATCACGCCCAACGCGAGCACCACGACGAGGTTCTCGCCGCGGCGCAGGGCCAGCAGCCAGGGCGGCAGGTTGGTCGGTTCGGAGCCGGAGACTTCGGGCAGCGGTGCGGACATCGGGCGGAGGCGTGGTTGAAAAACGAAAACCCCACGCTGCCACGAGCCCGCCGCCGAGCGCAACCGCAGGTTTGCGGGAGCGCTCGGTCAGGCAGATCGCAGGAGTCCCGCGGGACCGACACGCCCCATCCGCCCGCTTCCGGCTACTTCGACTCCCGCACCGCGCGGATGAACGCGTTTACGTTCTCCGTGCTCACGCCGGGCGGCATGCCGCCGCCGCAGGAGACGACCAGCCGCGACTTGTCGGGCATCGCGGCGAGCATCGCCTGCGTCGCGGCGTAGACGCCGGCGGCGTCGGCCTTCGCGAGCACATCGCGCGGCGGCAGATTGCCCACCAGCGTGACCTTGTTCTGCGTGAGCTCCTTGAGTTCGGCAAGGGTGACCTCGAAGCCCATATTGAAGAGGTTCACGTTCATCTCCGGCAGGATCGGTGCGCACACGCGGCACGGCGCGTCGTTGTGGAGGAAACGCACCGAGACGCTCGGATCGTACAGCTCCTGGAAGAGCGGCAGGCCGAAGGTGCGGAAGTCGTCCTCGCCCATGAACCCGATGATGTCGTCGAGCATGAAGATGCCGTCGATCGAGGGGAAGGTCTCGCGCTGAAGCGTGAGCCACGCCTTCAAGTAGTCGGTGATCTTGCGCAGGAGCAGCTCGGCCTTGTCGGGCTCCATCATCATCAGCGTGAGGAACTCCGTCGTGCCCATCAGGTAGCTGGCGATGTTGAGCGGGCCGCGTGCCACGGCGAAACGGATCTTGTGGCCGGCCGCCTCGATGTGCGGTTGCGCGAGCTTCAGGCGGTTGAGCACGAACGGCGCGAAACCGTCGGTGTGCGGATCGGGCACCACCAGGTCGTCGATGTCTTGCGACGTGCGGATGAGCTTGTGCGCGTGCGGGAACTCGTTCGGCGGGAAGGTGCAGCGCACGCCGAAGGCCGAGGGCTCCGTGCACATGCCCACCTCGGACCAGAAGCCCGGGAGGAACATGGCGTCGGGAAAGGTGCGCAGCGCCTTGAGGTTCGCCTCCAGCCAGAGCGCGTCGTTGGTGAAGTAGTCGAGGATCCGCACGCCGTGCCAGTTCGGCAGCCACGGGCAGTCGATGATGAAGCCGACGGGCAGCGGGTGCTGCGTCTCGCCCTTGATCGTCTTGAGCAATGCGTCCCATTGGGGGTCTGTCATGATGGTGTCCTCGATTGTTGGGGTTATTTCTCGAACAAGCAGGACCGGTCTCCGACCGGTCGCGAAAGGTTTGCGCCGGCTCCCTGGCTCACACCCGCAGGGTCCAGTCGGAGACTGGACCTACCCCGCCGGCATCCCAGCCCGTAGGACCGGTCTCCGACCGGTCGCGGCTGACCCGAGCTCGCACGAACCGCCTTCATCGCGCCGCTCCCCCGCCGCCGCTCGCCCGGCGCCGCTCGTGGTACCGGCGGTAGGTGCAGTCGCGCTGGGTGCAGACGTCGCAGAGATAGTCGGCGTGTCTCACCGCGGCGCCCACGCCGATGAGGCCGCTCACCGACTTCACCGGATGCATCAGTGCCGACTCGCCGAGCGCGATGCCACAGAAGCCCGTCGGCAGGAGCGCGAAAAGCGCGTGCTGCTCCGCCACCGACCAGCCACAATAGCCGGGGCTGTAGCGGTTGGTGATCCGCCACCCGCGCCGCGCCATCTCGAACTCGATGTGGTCGTGGAGCCGGTCCGCCAGCGCCTCGGCCGCCGCCGAACCCACGGCGTCGGCGATGTATCCCAGGGCCGGATCCTCGACCATCGCCGCCCGCGCCCAGGTCTCGAAGTCCGGCCCGATCGTCGCCGCGAATACCGCGGCGCGCTCCGCGCGCCCGAGCGCGCCGGCCACGATCTTCTGCGTCGCGAACACCGTGCCGCCCACCTCCAGCGCATCGAAGCGGCCGTCCGCGCGCCCGGCCGCGACCAGCCGGTAGCCCGCCCGCGGCAGGCAGCGGCGCGTCGCCTCCGCGAGCGCAAGGTCGAGCATCTCGCCGAAGTGTTCCGGCATCGCGCCGTCGCGGTAGCCCAGCACCCCCACGATGCCCGCACGGTCGATCGCGAGGTCGCCGAAACCGGTCGCAACCTCCACCGCTTCCTCCGGTAGCGGAACGGTTCCCGTTCCGTCCGGAAGCGAGACGCTTCCGCTACCCGGGCAACAAGACTCGCGGCAGTCGGTCATCGTGGTGCTTCGTTTCCTTCGTTACCTTCTGTGGAGTATCCGTTGTCCGTCTTCGGTCGTCTGTCCTCCGTCATCCGTTCGGTCACCGTCCGCGGATCCTCTCCGCCAAGGCGCGGATGTGCGCCGGCCCGGTGCCGCAGCAACCGCCCACGATGTTGGCCCCGGCGGCGAGCAACTCGTCGAGATGCGCGGCCATGGCGGCCGGAGTCTCGGGGAACACGGTCTTGCCGTCGACGTACTGCGGCTTGCCGGCATTGGCGTGCACGAGCACTGGCGTGTTCGCATCCACGCGGCGGATCGCGCGCACGATCTCGATCATCTGCTCGAAGCCGTTGCCGCAGTTCGTGCCGATGATGTCGGCCCCGGCCTCCTTCACCGCTTCGGCCATCTCCGCGGGCGACACGCCCATCATCGTGCGAAACTCGCCGGTGATGGTCTTTTCGAAAGTGAAGGTGCAGGCGACCTCCAGCCCCGTCGCGGCCTTGGCGGCGCGGATCGCGAGGCAGGCCTCGTCGAGTGCGGAGAACGTTTCCAGACAGAGCCCGTCGACACCGCCCTTCTTCAACGCGGCGGCCTGCGTGGCGAAACCAGCCGAGAGTTCCTCCTCGGACACCTCGCCCATCATGAGCATCACGCCGGTCGGTCCCATCGAACCGAGGACAAAATGATCGTCGCCCGCCGCGGCGCGCGAGATCGCGGCGGCGGCCTCGTTGAGCTCGGCCGCGCGCGCGGCCAGACCGTAGGCGGCGAGCTTGTGCGGACTGCCGCCAAAGCTGTTGGTCAAGATCAGGTCCGCCCCGGCCGCGATGTAGCTCTCGGCGATCGCCGCGACATCGGTGCGGTGCGTGACATTCCACAGCTCCGGACACTCGCCGGGTTGCAGGCCGCGTTGGTGGAGGAAGGTGCCCCAGGCGCCGTCGGAGACGAGCGGCCGCCCGCGGCGCAGAGCTTCGAGAAAGGATTTCATGGAGAGAAGAACGAGAGGAGGCAGAGAGGGAGAAACCGCTGATCCACGCTGATGGACGCTAATCCGGCCGCAGCCTTCTTCCTTCATCAGCGTCAATCAGCGTTCATCAGCGGTTCAATATTCCGAGGTGGACGAGCAGGCAGCCAACTTCCGGATCAGCGTCCATCAGTGTACATCAGTGGTTCCACCTTCCGGAAGCCCCGTTCCATTCCGCGTCCGGCCCGTCTCACGCCGCGGCGGCGTACTTGCCGAGGAAGGCGGCGGCGCCCTGCGGGTCGTGCGCGTAGCCGTCGGCTCCCATCTGCGCGGCCGCCTCGGCCGAGAGCGGCGCGCCGCCGACGATCACCACGGTGTTCGGGAACTGCGCCTTGAGCGTCTTCACGGTCTCGGCCATGCTGCCCATGGTGGTCGTGAGCAGTGCGCTCAATCCCACGACGCAGCCGGGGTTCGCGCGCACGGCGTCGACGAACTTCGCCGGCTTCACATCGACGCCCAGGTCGAGCACCTCCCAGCCGTTGCCGGCCACGACCATCGAGACGAGATTCTTGCCGATGTCGTGCAGGTCGCCCGCGACCGTGCCGAGCACGAACTTGCCCTTCGGCTTCACCGTGCCGGCGGCGAAGAACGGCTTGAGGTGGGCCATCACGGCGTTCATCGCCTTCGCGGCCATCAACAGTTCGGGCACGAACGCCTCGCCGCGGCTGAACTTCGCGCCGATGCGCTGCATGCCGTCGTTGCATGCGGCGAGGATCACGTCCGGGCCCGCCCCGGCGGCCAGGGCCTGCTTCGTCAGCTCGTCCGCGCCCTCCTGTCCCTTCAGGTCCTTGGGGTACGGAGACGCCAGGTTCACTTTGCCGCGCTCGATGCAGAGAGCGATTTTGTCGACGAGTTCTTTCATGGGGCTTGAGGGTGGGATGGTGGAGTCGGGAAACACGGATGGGCAAGCTGGCAAAGGTCGGCACGCCGATCAGGCGCGCTCGAGCAGGCGGTCGACCTTGGCCCGGATCGTGGCGGCCGCCTCGGGCACGTGGAGGGTATCGCACTCGGTGCCGAGGATGAACGGGTGCCCGCCGGCCGCCATGCGCGCCGCGAGCGCCTCCGCCTGTTCGGCCACGCGCGCTAGCGGCATCGTTTCGTCCGAATAGAACAACTTCGACGGCAGGTTGCCGTAGAGCACCGTGTCCTTGGGCGTGTGCGCGGCGTCCTCCCAGAGGCGGCGCGAGCTGCCGAGGCTGAGCAGGCTCGGGTGCAGCGAGCCAAACGCCTCCAGCATCGCGTCGTTGATCTCACCGCAGCAGTGGAACAGCAGGTCGGCGTCGCGGCTCGCCAGCAGGTCGGCGAGGCGGCGGTTCGGCGCGAGCACGCAGCGTTCGAAGATGTCGCTGCCGCCGGCCAGTTGCAGCGGCGAGAAATACACCTGGTTGGCCGCCGGCTCGGCGACGAAGACCGCGCGCGCCCCGGCGGCGAGCGCCCGCTCCACCTGCGCCAGCACGCACGTGAGGCTCAGCTCGAGACACGCCTCCAGCAGCGCCACCCCCTCGTCCTCCTCGGCGCCGATGCCCGCGCCGGCCATGCACACCGGCGTGATCGGATCGGCCATGAGTTTCGTCGTGAGCGAGAACGGCCCGATGCACATGCCGATCGGCACCAGCCCCGGCTGCTGCGCCACGAAGCGCAGCGCCCCGAGGTTGGCCGCCACCCGCGCGCCCGGCGCCACTTCCCGCACCTGCCGCGCGTAGTCGCGCCGCTGCGCGGGGGTCGGGGCGGTCGCGAAATGGAACGTCTCCACCTCTCCGGCGGGCACGCCGAAGAAGCGCAGCAGCTCCGCTTTCTCCAGTCGCAGATCCATGAGCGGAAAGGCCAGCGGGGTGCGGAACCGCGCCGCGGTCGCGGCTACCACTTCGCCCAGCCGCGCGCCGTCGCACAGGATCGCCTCGGGCGCAGCCTGTTCGTGGAGCACCAGATCGGCGCCGATGGGCACGCGATGGCCCTGGGAGGCGAGTTCGAGCAGGCGGGGACGCAACATGATGGAGACGGAAGAAAGCGGGAGCGACCGGCAGCGGGGGAATCTCCACCGGCGAGTCCAAAGGGATAGTGCGCCCGCACCACGCGAAACAAGAGGCCCACCGGTCGACGTGGACAAACCGGCCGGACCCTCCGCGAACCGTCCGCTGTTCACCGGCAACCGGCTGCGGTCCGTCCACCGGTCTCCGCCCACCGGCTACCGCCTCCCGCCCACAGGCCACCACCGGCACCCGAATCCTCGCTCGGACATCGATGCGCTCACGCGCATCGCTACGGGCAACCCGCGTGAGGCGAAGCCCTTTACGCGGCCCACCGGCCACCGGCAACCGTCCACCGCCCACTCGGAGGCGCACCGCGCCGTAGATTCCCGGAGGTTCTGCCGAGGGCACGAAGGCCGAACGGCAGAACGCCACATCGCGCCGCGCGCGACCGGCAGCGAAATTCGGTTGGCCGGAACCGACATCCCTGTTCCTGTCACCTACACCGTCTCCGCCCTTCGCATGCGCCTTTCCATCGTCATCCCCTGTTTCAACGAAACGAAGACCATCCGCGCCATCGTCGACGCCGTCCGCGCGGCCCCCGCCTCGGGGCTCGAGAAGGAGATCATCATCGTCGACGACTGCTCGACCGACGGCACCCGCGAGCTGCTGCGCACCGAGATCGCCCCGCTCGTCGAGCGGATCGACTACCACGGGAAGAACCAGGGCAAGGGCGCCGCGCTGCGCACCGGTTTCGCCGTCGCCACCGGCGACCTCGTCCTCATCCAGGACGCCGATCTCGAATACGACCCGCAGGAGTACCCGCACCTGCTCAAGCCCATCCTCGACGGCAAGGCCGACGTCGTGTTCGGCTCGCGTTTCGCCAGCGGCAACGCCCACCGCGTGGTCTACTTCTGGCACATGCTGGGCAACCGCTTCCTCACGCTCGCCTCGAACATGTGCACCAACCTCAACCTCACCGACATGGAGACCTGCTACAAGGTCTTCCGGCGCGAGGTCGTCGCCAAGATCCGGATCGAGGAGGACCGCTTCGGGTTCGAGCCCGAGATCACCGCCAAGGTCGCCAAGCTTCGCGTACCCATCTACGAGGTCGGCATCAGCTACTTCGGGCGGACCTACGAGGAAGGAAAGAAGATCGGCTGGCGCGACGGCGTCCGCGCGCTCTGGGCGATCATCAAATACAATCTGTTCCGCCGGAGCACCTGAACAATGCCCGCCCGCCCCAACGCCAACGCCGACACCAACGACTTCGAGTTCGCCGCCCTCGACGAGGCCCGCAACTACCGCGCCGCGCTGGTCGCGGCGTTCCGGCCCTACCTGACCGGCCGCGTGCTCGAGGCGGGCGCCGGCATCGGCCAGATGACCCGCGAGTTCCTGACCGTCGGGACGATCTCCGAACTGGTGACACTCGAGCCCGAGGCCCGCTACACCGAGCGGCTCCGCCGCTTCCGCCCGGCCGAGCTCGTCGTCGAGGGCACATCGCTCGACCTCCCCGCGGACGCGGCGTGGGACGCCGTCATCAGCATCAATGTGCTCGAGCACATCGAGGACGATGCCGGGGAGCTCGCCCGGTACGGCGGTTTTCTCCGCCAGCGACGGGGGCATCTCTGCCTGCTCGTTCCGGCCCGCCCCGAGCTCTACGCCCCGATCGACCGCGACTTCGGGCACTATCGCCGCTACACACGACGGGAGCTGCGCGCCAAGCTGCACGCCGCCGGATTCACGTCGGTCGACATCCATTACTACAACTGGGTCGGCTATTTCGCGTGGCTGCTCTCCTTCCGGTTGCTGCGCCGCCGCGGCTTCGACGCCCGGGCGGTCCGCTTCTTCGATCGCTGGATCTTCCCTCCCGTCCACTGGGGCGAAACGCATCTCGTACGCCCCTGCTTCGGCCAGAACCTCATCGTCGTGGCCCGGGCCTGAGCCCACTGTCGCGCCCGACGCGGCCCGGGCTTCGCCCCGGGCCCGGAGCGCCCCCTTTTTTCGGCCGTCAGTATCCATCCGTCGGCTGCGATTTGGCCGCCGCCGGATCCGCCCGGCCGGCCGCGGGCGGGCGGACCCGGCGCAGCGTCCCGGCACTTGCCACGCGGCACCGGTTCCCTGTTATTCTCCCCTCCCGTCCGCCACCGCCCCGCCGCATCCCTCGCCCTCCGCCCCCATGCACCGCAACACCCTGCGCCAGCTCGTGCTCCCGGCGCTCCTGCTCCTGGGCGACCTCGTCTTCGCCCTCGCGGGGCTCTCGCTGGCGTGGTGGCTCCGATATGACACCCGGCTCGGTCAGCTGGGCATCCCGGTCGAGGCGGCCGCGTTCGCGGACTACGTGCCGCTGCTGCTGGTCGGTGTCGCGATCCTGGTCGTCACCTACGCGCAGCTCGGGCTCTACGACGAACGCCTGCTGCTGCGCCGCTACCAGGCGCTGGCCATCATCATCAAGGGCACCGTGCTCTGGCTGCTCGCCTACCTGGGCGTCTCGCTCGTCCTCAAGTTCTCCCCACCCATCTCGCGCCTCTTCGTCGCGGTGGCCTTCGTGGGCGTGGTCCTGCTCGAGTACCTCTGGCGCTCCGCCTTCTACGCGGCGATCTGCCGCGGCACCGTCCTGGAGCGCGTCCAGCAGCGCGTCGCGGTGCTGGGCTGGAACGACAACGCGGCCCGCCTCGTCCACGCCATCGCGGGCACGCCCGCCCACCCCTACCAGATCGTCGGCCTGATCGGCGAGGAGCCCGGCCGCCGCCCCGACCCCCGCGCCGACCTGCCCGCCCTCGTGCTCGGCCACTTCGGCGAGCTCGAAAGCGCCCTGCACGACCACCACATCGACATCCTCATCGCCGCCCACCTCGACCTCCCGCCCGAGCGCATGCAGGCCCTCGTGCAGGCGTGCGAGCGCCACTACGTCGAGCTCAAGGTCGTCCCGACCGTCTTCCAGGTCTTCGTTTCCGGCCTGCGGATGCAGACGATCGGCAACGTGCCCGTGCTCGGAGTCGAGGATCTGCCCATCACGCGCCTGTTCAGCCGCGGCCTCAAGCGCACCGTCGACCTCGCGGGCGCGGCGCTCGGCCTGCTCCTCGCCGCCCCGGTCGTGGCGCTGCTCGCGTGGTCGATCCGGCGCGAGTCGCCCGGCCCCGTCTTCTTCGGGCAGGAGCGCATCGGCACCGGCCACCGGCCGTTCACGATGTGGAAGCTGCGCAGCATGCGACCCGACGCCGCCGCGCAGGACCACCTCCGCCAGAGCACCACGGGCGACGATCCGCGGGTCCTGCGCATCGGCCGGTTCATGCGCCGCTGGAACCTCGACGAGCTGCCGCAGTTCTGGAACGTGCTGCGCGGCGAGATGAGCCTCGTGGGCCCGCGGCCGGAGCGCACCTACCACGTCGACAGGCTCTCGTCCGAGATCCCTCACTACCTGCCGCGCCACCTCGTGAAGCCCGGCATGACCGGATGGGCACAGGTCAACAACCTCCGCGGCGCCGGCGACCTCAACGCCCGGATCCAGCACGACATCTTCTACATCGAGAACTGGTCGCTCTGGCTCGACGTGCAGATCCTCCTGCTGACCTTCGCCCGCTGGCGCAACCCGGCGGAGTAGCCTCGCGTCGGCGACCGACCACTGGCCTCCGCCCACCGGCAACCGATTCCTCACGCGGAGACGCAGAGCGCGCGGAGCGGCGAAACCGTTCTGCCGTAGGGCAGAAAACGCCGATGGACGCTGATGCGGAGCCCTCCCGACTCGAACCGTAGCACCGTGGCCCCGTGAGCGAAGCGGACTCGAGATCTCTCCGCTCGTCCGTTCTCCGCTATCCGTCGTCCGTCCTCCGTCCACCGTCCACAGGCAACCGGCCTCCCACCGGTCACCGGCCACCGATTCCTCGCGCAACGGCGCAGCGGCGCGACGTACAGGCATCGATGCGCTCACGCGCATCGCTACGGCCACGCCGCGTGGGGCGAAGCCCTTTACGCGGTCCTCAGTCCACCGTCCACTGCCCACCGGCCACCGCCCACTGTTCTCGGGCCACCGTCCACTGCTCACCGGCCACCGGAAAATCCGTCGCCAACGCGCCCGCGCTGCGCTCTCCTCGGCGCCTGCGGTCGGGCCCACTGCGGTGTTCCCGCACCCAATCCCCAACTCTCCCGCCCACCTCAGCGCCCTCATGGAACCCAACTCCCCCGTCGCGAGCCTGCCGTACCGCCTCCTCGCCTTTCTCGCGCTCGCCGGCCTCGCCGTCCTCGGCTGCATGAGCAATGGCGACACACGGTTCTATACCTGGCCCTGGGTGTTCTATGGCGAACTCCTGCTGCTCACGCCGATCGCGCTCCTCGCGCTCGACCTCTGGCGCGACCCGGTGCCGCGGCTCCCGCGGCGCGCCGGCTGGGCGCTGTTCGCCATCGCGGCCGCCGTCGGCTTGAGCACCGCGCTCAGCCTGCGCCCGCGCTTCAGCCTCGAGGTGTCGTTGTTTCTCTGGGGCGGCCTCGCGCTCATCGCACTGGTGGCGCGCCGGTTCGCGGCAATCGCACCCGGCGCCACGGCGCAAAACGGCCTGCGCCTCGCCGGCCTCCTTCTCGCCCTGCCGCTCCTGAGCAGCGCCATCCTCTGGATCCGCGACATCGCGCCGCACGCCCCGCACGGCGGCCCGCTCGACTTCCTGCTCTGGTTGCGCGTGCAGCGCAACCTCCACCCGGCAGGGCATTGGAACTACACCGCCGGACTCGCGCTCCTCGCGTTGCCGTGGCTGGTCACGCTCGCCTGGCGCGAACGTGGACGCTGGCGCGCCCTCTGGCTGCTCCTCGCCGCCGTCGCCACGCTCGTCCTGTTCTCCGCCGCCAGTCGCGGCGCGACGCTGGGCATCCTCGCCATGCTCGCACTCCTCGCCACCGCCGCGTTCGCCAGCGGCCGCCTGCAACGCCGACACATCCTCCTGCTCGGGTTCGGCACCCTCGCCGCCGCCGCGCTGCTCGTCGCGGCCAACCCGCGCGTGCGGGCCAGCCTCGCCCAAGGTTCGGGTTCCTTCGTGCCCACCGAGGGCGACGTGCAGCGCTTGGCGATGATCCAAGGAGGCACGCGCCTCTTCCTCGCCCGCCCCATCGTCGGCCACGGCGCCGGCATGACGCCGTTCGTCTATCCGTCCGTCCGCATCCAGCTTGTCGGCGGCGTCGAGACATCGTTCCAGCTCCACAACGCGCCGCTCCAGTGGGCCGTCGACCTCGGCCTCGTCGGGCTCGCGGCCGCGGCGTTCCTCGGGCTGACGCTGCTCGCCGCCGCGCGCCAGTGGTGGCGCCGCCCCGCCACCGATCCGTTGCGGCCCTACGCGCTCGCCGGCGCCTGCACCCTCGTCGGCTACGGGGCGCTGGCCATCACCGACTACCAGCTCAGCGTGGTGGCGATCTCGGCCGCCCTCGCCTTCCACCTCGGGTTTCTCTTGGCCGGGCTACCTGCGGCCGGCGCCGCATCGGACCGCCCGCGCCGCGCCCCAATCCCCGGGCTCGCGCTCCTCGGTGCCGCCGCGGCCGCAGCATTTCTGATCATGCCCCACTGGAAGGCCCGCGAGCTGTTCTGGAGCGCATGGTGGACGATCGATGCGAAGGACGAGCCCGCGATCGTCGCGCGGCTGCGCGCCGCCGCGGATGCCGCGCCATGGAATCCCCACTACCGGACCCACCTCGGCCTACGCCTTGCCGACCGCGCTGTGGATGCCGCCGGCCGCTCGCGTGCCCGCACCGAGCTCGAGCGCTCGCTTGCGCTCGACCCGCTCCAGGAGCCCGTCGAGGCCGCGCTGGGCTGGCTCGGGTTGAGCGACGACCCCGCGCAGGCCGAGCGCCACTTCCGCGCCGCCCTCGCACTCGTGCCCGATCGCGACACCGTGCACCTCGGGCTCGCGTTCGCCCTGCTCGGCCAAAACCGTCCCGCCGAGGCCGTGCGGGCCCTCGCCACCGAGTGCGTGGTCAACCCGGAGTTCGTCACCTCGCCGCTCTGGCAGGCCGAGCCGCTGTCCGGTTTGCGCGCCGCGGTCGCCACCGAGGCCGACCGCCAGTTCGCCGCGATCCTCGCGCACCCGGAGCTCCCGACTTGGCGCCAGCCCGCGCTGCGCTATGCCCGCGCGTTCGTACGCTGGTGGGGCGGCGGCGCCGCGCCCGACGCGGCAGAACTCGCCGGCGCCACCGCGGCGCAACAAGCCGGCTTTGCGCTCCTCGCCTCCGCGGTGTCCGGTGATTGCCCGCCGGACACCGCGCACCTGCCGCTTCCGCCCTTCACCCCGCCGACGCTCCAGGCGCTGCAGTCCTCCCTGGTCCAACCCGCCCGGAGCGCCGCACTGCTGGGCGCGCTGCCGTCGCTCGGTGCGCCCGCGGGCGAAGGCGCCCGCGCCCGCCTCGCCGCCGCGCCCCGCGCCCCGCTGGGCGACCTCCTCCGGCTCCCGTCGCCCGACGGCCGCGGGCTCACCAGCACGAGGATCACCCGCGGCCACTTCGCCATCATGCAGCGCAACAACGACGGCACCGGGTACCCCGATCTCTGCCCCCGCCTCCGCGACAGCTTTGCCGACGCCTTTGCCGGCCCGTTGTATCCGCAACGCGGGCTGGTCCCGGGCCCCATGCTCCACGCGCTGGACCTGTAGCACGCCGGATCCATCCTCCCGCCACGGCGCAGCGGCGCGACGTGTAGAAACTGTCCGGATCAGTGTTCATCTGTGTGCATCTGTGGTTAACCATTCCGTGGCTCGGTTTCTTGAGTTCATGAGTACCAGATCTTCCTGTGATCGGACCGATTCCCGCCCCGTTCTCACGCGGAGAGGCAGAGGAGTGGAACCGCTGATCAACGCTGATGGACGCTGATGCGGAGCCTGCCCGGTTCGAACCGTGGCGAGCGTGGCGCCGTAAGCCCTTCGACTGCCGCTCGGGGCAGCCGAAGAGCGGGCGCGAGGTTTCTCCGGCACTCCGGCGACCGCCCACCGACAACGGTTCACTGGCAACCGATTCCTCACGCGGAGCCGCAGAGCGCGCAGAGTGGAGAAACCGTTCTGCCGGATGGCAGAACACGCCGATGCGGAGGTTCCCCGGCTCGAACCGTAGTGGGCGTGAGATTCGAGGGTTCGGCCACCGGTTACTGGTCATCGCCCACTGCCCACCGGCAACCGTTCACTGGCAACCGGCCACCGCCCACGGTCCACGGCCAACCGATTCCTCGCGCAACGACGCCACGGCGCGACGTTCAGGCATCGAAGCGCTCACGAGCTTCGCTACGGCCGAGCCGCGTGGGGCGTGGCCCTTAACGCGGTCCACCGGCTACAGGCAACCGCCCCTACAGCAACTGACTCAGAAACGTCCGCGCCGGGACCGAGGCGGGGCGAGCGAGCGCAAAGCAGTCCACTTCGTCGTACGGCAGATCGAAGACAACCTGCAGGGCATGCGCCGTCCCCAGTTGGCCGTGGTAATCGACCAAGGCGGGGGAGAGCGTTCGCTCGGAACGCTTGGCCTCCACCAAGCACCAGGGCTTGGCCTCCTTGGTGACGAGGAAATCGACCTCCTTCCCGGTCTTGGTGCGGAGGTAGTGCAACTCGAAGGCCCCGAGCCCGAGGTCATTCCACCCCTCCACCGCCTTGAGCAGGTGGCAGGCCACGAACGTCTCGAAACGCGCCCCTTCGTCGATGACCCCCGACCAGTCGCGCAGGAACCACTTCGGCTCCTTGCGCAGGGAGTTGGTGACGCTCCGGAAATACGGCCGCACGGCGAACCCGAGATGGAGCGACTCCAGCAACTGCACCCAACCCTTCGCGGTGACGGGCGCCACCGCGATCTCCTGGGCAAGACTGGCGTACACGAGCTGCTGCGCGGAACGTTCGGAAAGGATCCGGGCCAGCACGCCGATCTGGGCCAACTGCTGCACCTGGGAGATCTCCCGCACCTCCTCGCGGGCGAGCTGCTCGAGGCGCAGCGCCGCCCAGCGGCGCGTGAAGCTCGCGTCGCGTTGCAGGAACGGCTCGGGAAAACCGCCGTGCGCCCAGAGCGCCGCCCAGTCCGGCTCGGCGATGGCGCGCGGCGCGCGGATCGGCGCGACCGGCCGCGTGGTGTCGATGCACTCCGCCACACTGAAGGGATGCATCCGATACAGAAAATAGCGCCCCATCAGGCTGTCGCCCCCGCGGCGATAGACATCCAGCCGCGAGCTCCCCGTCACGATGGTGCGGCAGCGGTCGCCGTAGCCGTCGACGAAGCCCTTCAGCACGTTCTTCCACTTCGGATACTTGTGGATCTCGTCGAACACCGCCACCAAGGGGACGCTGCGCGCGACATCCAAGCCCAACCGCTCGGCGATGGCGGCAGTCCCTTTCAGGATGGTGCGCTGCGCGTCGGTCTCGTCCCAGTTCAGGCAGATCTCGCCCCGTTGCCGACAGGTCGTCGTCTTGCCGACCTGTCGGGGCCCCGCCACAAACGCCATCTGCCGATAGTGCTCGAGATGGTGGGCGAGCATCGTGTCGTAGACCCTTTCCCTAAACATGATAGACCATTATGAGGCCTTTCTCATTTTGATCTATACCAAAATGAGATCCGACTGAAAACAGAATCGGACTACCGCAGACGCGCGCCATTCGGAGAGCGAGGCCGGCAGGAGGAGTCACCACAAAGAGGCGCGAGAACCCACGAGAACGAGACTCCGTTTCTGTGCCTTTTCGTGGCTCAGTTTCCTCTCAAGCAAATAGCCCGAGATTGAACCACAGAGGACACCGAGAGGCCGAAGAGGCCCGAACTCACTCTCCGGTTCCGAACTCCGTTCACTCGGTGCTCTCTGTGGTGAACTTCCGATCCTGATCTCCGTTCAAAGCAGCGACCAGCCCATCCCCCGCTCGGACCGAAGTATTTGCGCCCCCGCAAGGCCGCGCCCCGGCGCGCGTCTACGCTGAGTTCGTGAGTTCCAGATATTTCAGGATTGGGCCGATTCCCGATCTCTCCTCACGCGGAGGCGCAGAGACGCGGAGCGAGGGCGTGAAACGCGGCGCCGTGGCGTCGTGAGTCCTTCGGCCCTGCTCGGGGCGGGGGAAGGACGGTCGCGAGGTCCGGTCACCGGCCACCGATTCCTCGCGCAACGGCGCCACGGCGCGACGTTCAGGCATCGAAGCTCTTACGAGCATCGCTACGGCGGAGCCGCGTGGGGCGTAGCCCTTTACGCGGCCCACCGCCGTCCGTCCTGCGTTCTCCGCCCACCGGCTACCGGCCACCGCTCACCGCGGCCGAACCTGCCGGTATCCCGCCAGCGCCGCCCGCAACCGCGCCACGCGCTTCCAGAGACCGAAGGCCGCGCGGTACCTCAACGCCACCAACCGCGAGCCGCCGGGGTTGAAATGCTTCAGATACACGTCGCGGTTGGCGTCGAAGATCGCCGCGGCCATCCGCGCATAGTCCTTGGCCACACTCTGCCCCTTCAGGTGCGTGATCGCCACGCGTCCGTCGTAGACGATCCGGTAACCGGCCCGCCCCACCCGGATACAGAGATCGAGATCGTCGCCGTACATGAAGAACCGCTCGTCGAAGACGGCGTTCGGAGCCGGCTCCGCCACGCGCTCGAACAGTTCGCGCCGCCCGAGCATGAACGCCCCGTTGATCGCGCCCACCTCATAGGTGCCATCGTCGGGCAGATACGTGAGGTTGTAGCCGGCGAACAACTTCCGCCGCGGAAACCGCGCCGCCAGCCCGCTCGCGCGGCAGAAGCCATCCCATGCCGTCGGGATCGAGCGTCGGCACGCCAGGTCCATCGAGCCGTCGGCCAGCACGAGCTTGGGCGAGATCATCCCGATCCCGGGTTCGCCCCGCGCCCGCGCGAGGCAATGCTCCAGCGCCGCCGCATTGCAGACCGTGTCGGGATTGAGGAAGAGCACGCACTCGCCTGTCGTCTCGCGGAAGCCGAGATTGTTCGCCCGCCCGAAGCCGAGGTTCTCCGCCGGCACAAGGCAGCGCACGTGCGGCGCCTCCCGTGCGAGCAGGTCCACCGTGCCGTCCGCGTTGCGCGAGTTGTCGACGACAACGATCTCCACCGCACCGCCGCACAACTCGCGCGGGAGCGACCGCACACACGGCAGGATCTCCTCCCGAGACCGCCAAGCGACGATGATGACGGAAAGCAACGGCGACGTACTCATGCGCGCGCGTCGGCTTCGTGGCGCCGCACGATCTCCAACACCTGCGATTGCATCGAGACAAAGGCATCCCGGATTTCGGACACGTCCGGGCAGCGCGCCCGAACGAAGGCCTCTTTGATCTGAGCTTCGGTATAGCTCTCCTGCCGCAGTAAAAACTTGATGTCCGCCAAGTCCTGCGGATCGCGGCGCATCATCTTGGTCAGCACAAGATCGAGCACGCTCGGCCGGTAGACTCGCAGCCGTTCAAGCCCACTCACCGGAAGCGGTACGATCCCACCCAGCCAGTCTGGCGAGAGAATCACCTGCTCGTCCACGAACAGATGCGTCATGTAGAGCCCGCTCGGCTCCAGCTCGCGATTGGCGCGATCCAAGGCCTGCCAGAACTGTTCATCGGCCTCGATCGCCGTCATCTCCGCGGCCGGCAAAATCGCATCCACATCCCGAGTTACGCCGAACTCGGCGGGGGCACCGGCAAAACCCAGAGCCAAAGCCGCCCGCCCATAGAGCACGATCCGCGTCTCTCGGGTCAGAAACGAGTCCAGTGTCCTGAGAATGACGAGCGGGTGGTTCACCGCTGGGGGCGCAGCCAGACGCTCGTGGGCCGCCGCGAGTGGCGCTGCACTCCGGAAAGCGCGACGAAGCGCGTCCAGTGTGGCATCACACCCTCCGGGACCGGCACCCCTGCGCCGAGGCGCTCGCGAAGTTCGCGCCAGAAAGCCGGGGCCTTCTCATCATGCACCATTCCGGCCTCTGCGATATGCGCCAAAGCACGCGTGCACCTCTCGCGTTTGGCCAAGGCCGCCAAACGCGCACCGTCGATGTGCTCACCGCTCAACAACTGTGCCGCGCAACGGATCGCCATCGGGTCGGAACCATGCTCGTCCGTCAGCAACAGCACGGCCAGCTCCTCGTCGGACAGCGCCTCGCGCCCGGGATCACGCACCGACGCGATTTCGGAAGTCGCCGCACTGTAGTGCCGGCACCCGCGAGCCACGGCCAAAGCCAACAGCTCCGGCAAAGTGCCCGCACCCAAAGACCGCGCTCGCCGCAACAGCGGCGAGACCGGACGCGTTTCACCGAGGATTGTCGCCAGCGCTGCCATAAAACCTCGGCACCAGCAAACGATGTCGCCGCCCTACGTCAACCGCGCCCTCCGCCGTGCCATCGGCATTGGGCGAATTGTCGAC
>JAEWNN010000118.1 GCA_023457035.1 Verrucomicrobiota bacterium | reverse complement strand
TCCGGTTGTCTGAAACGGGATTGTCGCCGGGCACTGTGCGAGGAAGATGGTTTCACCCATGATGCTCGCTTTTCTCATGAACGGACCGGACGAGCACCGATTCTTCGATCCCGAAGATCTCGGCATGGCGGTCGTGTTTCTCGCGGTTGTCGCAGTGCTCTGGTTGCTGGCCGCCCTGTTGCTCCGGAAGAAAGGGAAGCCGCTTTCGCTCCCGCCGCTCTTCTGGATCGTGGCCGGCATCCCGATGGTGTTCGTTGTCAGCCTTCTCGCGCTGGCAGCAATCGCCTGGGCCACGAGCGCCGGTTGATCGGCACTCACCCAGAAATCCTCGCTCAGCGGGTCCCAGCACGAGGGGCAGTCATGCCTGCGTCTTGTGTTGAGTGACCCCTTCCGGCCACCGTGGATCACTCCTGCCGTCAGATCGAAATCTCCACTGGCACCGGAATGCCGAGTTTCACCGACACCGGCGTGTAGATGTCGATGTCCTGCCCCGGCAGGGTGAATGAAACAACGAGCGAATACCGCGTCTTCCGATCAAACCGGTTGAGGTAGGCCCTCTCCCGCCACCAGCCGACCGTCGGGTGCACGGCGATCAAATTGGAGAGCGCCAACGCCGCCGCCGTCCCTTTCCAGATATCGGAATGGATCGAGCCCACATTGCGGGCTTCGCCGATGGTCCAATGATCCCGGGCGCCTTCGGTGCCGGGGTGTTCGTCGACTTCGCGAGCCTTCTGGTTGATTCGCGCCACGAAGTCGCGTTCCGCCTCGCCCGGGCCGTTGAGTTCGAAACGGAGTCCGTGCGAAGCATAGCGATAGCGATCCTTCCAGCCCACTTCACCGGGACTGGGTTCGACGAAATACGAAAGCGTGACGCGCATCTCGACACGGATCGCCCCGAGGCCGGCAAGCACGTCGACCGGCCACGGGAGCCGAAAGAGGTGCATGTCCTTCGTGATATGGCGTGACTCCTTCGGGTGCTTGGCAAATGGCTGAATCTCCTGTTGCGCGATTAACGAAAGCGAGTTCGCGGCGCAGGCGATCGCGCGGTCCAGGCTCGGCACTCCATAGCCACAAGTCCGCAGAAGCCGGTAGTAGGCGGCTTTCGACTCGTCGCCAAGCGACTGACGTTTCATCGCGTCGGTCCATTCGGCCGAATGGACCATCAACGCCCGCAGCGTCTCGGGCCACGCCTGCGGATAAGCCGCTTGCAGCCGGGCGGCGAACCACGCGGCCTGCGCGCAAGCCGCACTGGTCTCACCGAACTTGCCGAACTGCGCTACCTGCGGATCGCGAAATGTCGAGAGGAGCTGCAGGTCATCGGCATCAAGAACGCTATCGTTCGGTCCGCCTGCCACGTTCCCTCCCTCGAAAAGCAGCTCGGGCTTGATCGGCCATTTCCGATTCGGCCATGTCAATGACGTCGTGCTACACGGCGCCAGCTCGCCCGCTGCCGCCAAGGGGCGGAACCCGGCCAACGTGGGCTCGGTGATCCGCGTCTTGGTGGTAAACGCGCCAACCGTGATGGCGTTCCATGCCTGCGCCGGATCCTGCACCTCGCTGACCCGATTCGCATCCGGATAGGCCCGCCAATCTGCTGGATTCACATTCCCGGCACTGAGCACGAACAGGCGCTTTGCATCGCCCGCAAACCCCGAGGCCAGCTCGTCGATCATCCCCGACCAGGAGGTCGGCCGACCGCGCGTCGTCTCGCCATCGCTCGTTACCGCCATGCAAACAATCCGTCGGCGATCCCGGGACTGGATCTCGGCAAGGCTGAGCCCTCGCGCGGTGAAATGCCCCCACAGCCGCTTCGGGTTCTGCTCTGGAGGAGGCGGCAGGATCTTGGCCGATTCCAGCCGGTGCCGCACATCGACGGGCGCGCGGGCGTTGAGCAACGCGAGCAGATCGCCATACGCAGCCGTGCCCGCCATCAGGGTTCCGTGGCCATGATGGTCATGGGTACCCCAAGCGGAATCGGCCGCATGGAGGTCGGCATCGGCCAAAACGGGCAGCAGCAGCCGATGTCCGTTGTTCACGCCATGATCGAGGAGCAGCACGGTTACCGCATTCGGATCCCGGAACTCGGTGCGGGCCAGCAAGGCCTCGACCTGCACGACCTGATCCCGGTTCTCCGACTCGATGAAGTGCGTCGCCAGTTCGCGGGCCGCGCGAAACTCCGCGATGTGGTCGGAGCATTCGATCAGCTCGCCCAGTTGGGCCCGGTTCGCAAATACGAGCAGTACCGCCCGCTCGGGAAACGTGAGGCGTCCGTCGCCCAAACGGATCTGCCGGCTCTGGCAAAGCGCGCCGAACCCCTCGATCACGCCCAGGTCTTCGCTGCTCAACCACACCTCGACCCAATCGGGCGCATCGGCCGGAAGCCGGTCCGGGCCATCAACCCAGAACGATTCGAGCAGAGCCGCCCGGATGTCGCCGATGCTGTTGATCAGATCGGCGTTCTTCGGGGACGTTGTTCCATCCTTCTTCGGCCGATTGTCCTTGGTCGCGTAGGCCGCGACCTTCCGGAGAAAATGGCCGCGCTCTGCCAATGGCACGAAGACGGTCGCCCGAGTGGTAACAACGCCGTCGACGTCCTCCGGCTTCACGTTGAGAAGCCGAATACCGTCTTGGCGCGATTCCAGTTGTTTGAGCGCGAGATCGAAGCCCGGCTCGCTGGAGAACTCCAGATAGACGCCACGTCGGTCCGCATGAGCCACCGCTTGACGATCGACCGAAGCCTGCCACGCCGACTCCAGCTTGTCGCGGACGTGCGCTGCATGCGTCGCACGATCCTGAGACCGAAGCGAAAGTCCACCACCACCGGACCGAGGACTGCTATAGTCGTCTCTCGTGGTCGACGGGCCGGGCAAGAACAAGTGGGAGAATCGTTCGCCGGCCATGGTCGTCAGCGTTGGTGCGTCTGCCGCCGCTCGACCAACGCCTTCGCCAGCGCCTCGGTCGTCACGCTATTCCTATCACAGAGAATCGCCTCCTTGATTGCATCGCGGCTGGCCTGATCGATCTCGGCGTGACTGAGGCCTTCGCTCGCGGCCAGCACCTTGTTCCAAGCCATGCGCTTTCCCATGAATTCGCCGAGTACGTTGGCGATGAGGGTTTGACGGGCCATCCGGTCCGGCGCTGCATACGTGAGCACGTCGTCGAAGCGGCGGAAGAGTGCCGTGTCGAGCAGTGCTGGCTTGTTGGTGGCTGCCACGATCAAGCTGTCGGAACGATCCTGCTCGATGAACTGCAGCAGCGCGTTCAACACCCGCCGCATCTCGCCCACGTCGTTGTCCAGCGAACGGTCTCCCCCGATGGCATCGAACTCGTCGAAGAGGTACACACCCGGCTCGTCGCGGATGAGATCGAAGATCTGCCGCAGCTTCGCGCTGGTCTCGCCCATGAACTTGGTCACGAGCTTGTCGACCTGGATGGTATGGAGGGTGAGCCCCAGCTCATGGGCCAGGATGCGCGCGGTCATCGTCTTCCCCGTACCCGGAGGACCCGAGAGCAGGATTTTGCGCCGATGCGCGAGTCCATGGCTCTTGAGTTTAGCCTGTTGTCGAAACTCGTGGATCACGCGCTCGATCCGCTCTCGCAACGCTACAGGGACAACCAGCGCGGCCAACGGCACATCGGCCCGTTCCGACAGGACCAGCCCAGTGAGTTCCTGCGGAAACCGGAGCAAGGCGTTGCTTCCCCGCGAGCGGCGGGCGTCATCGACGATCTTCTTGATGTCGAGGGCGAGTTCGCCGTGCCCTTGCAGGGACTCATGGGCTGCGACCTGGAGGGCGAGCGTGAAGAATCGCTCGTCGTCGTCGCCGAAGTGCGAACGGATGAGTGACTTGATCTGCTCGGCAGTGGCCATGACGGTAGAAGCCTACGGGCACTGCCCTCCCCGTCGAGCCAACAGAGTCTCCGAGCACTGCCCAACCCCGCCGTCCCTCCGGCATCGACCGAGGGCCTCAGAAGGGGCATGGCTTACCCAAGGTCCCTATGCTGCAGGATCTGCCGAACGGCAGAATGATCTCCTGCCGTCTCTCTTCTGACTCTGTGACCTGACCGAACGGCCGTTTCTCGGTTGAACGCTGGTTGCCTCTCCACCGCTCGCCGGAGCAACGCCTTCCTGCGGCCGTGTCCCGATCCGCCTTCGTTCTCTTCGTTACCTTCTGTCGCCTGTCTTCCGCCTTCTGCCGTCCGCTTCCGTCTTCTTCCTCCGCCGCAGTCGCCAGCGCTGGTCTTCGGCGACGATGTAGCCGGGGCACTCGGGCGCGCCGCAACGGCAGGGGTTCGCGGCCCAGTGGCGGAAGCGGAAACCGTAGTCGAAGGAGACCTCCTCGCCCTCCGCGATGTCGCGCGCGGCCACGATCCAGATGCGGCCGCGCTTCTTCTCCGCGCGGCAGTTCGGCGCGCAGGAGTGGTTGATGTAGCGGCTCATGTTTCCGTGACGCCGCGGGTCGATGTCGTACCGCTGGTTCAACCGGAAGGTCATCGTGCTGCACGCCTCGCCGCGGCGGACGCGCTCCAGGCGCTTCGCCTCCCGCCGCGCGCTCTCGGCCTTGGTGATGCGCTCGCCCTTGTACTCGATGATGACGTAGCCCGCCGGGATCGCGACCCGCGCGTACACGCCGTCACCATGAATCGGTGACCGGTCGCGGCGGATCACCCAGGAGGGCGGGACGAGGGGATCGGTGCGGGCGGTTCGCGTGCTCACGTGGCGGGAGGAAAGTGGTTGGTGTGTCCGCCGAGTCAGCAGCGGGGCGCGGTTGGGTCACCTTCGAAATGGGCACGGAGGAACGGAAAGTGAAACCGCTGATGAACACTGATGAACGCTGATCCGATCCGCTGGCAGCGCAGCGTGCCGCTTCTGCGCCGTCCTCCTCCTCGCTGCCCGCTACGCACGCCTCGCTCCTTTTCCTGGAAATGTGGGAATCAGGAAATCCGGAACGGGCATTTCACCATTCTGCCCTGCG
>JAEWNN010000117.1 GCA_023457035.1 Verrucomicrobiota bacterium | reverse complement strand
GTCGTGTAGGTGCCCGGGGCGGTGACGAAGACGGCGGTGAGGTTCATCGCGCAGGTCACGTAGGGCAACGCGAGCGTGGGCGTCGGGACACGGCCGCCGGGCAACCCGGACCAATGGGAGAACTGGTAGCCCGGAGCGGCGGTGGCGGTGAGCGGGGCCCCGGCGGCGCCGAAGGCGACGGACTGCGTGGCGTCGCCGGTGACTGTGCCTCCCGCGGAGGCGACGACGGTCACGGTGGAGGTGCCCGGCGGGGCGGCCGGGTGCCCGAGCGTCTGGGTGAACAGGATATGCTGGTCGACGGTGAGCCCGAGGGCGGCCGAGACATCCGCCACGCTGGAACGGACGAGTTCGCCGAGCCCCTCGGCGGCGGCGTAGGCGGCGACGTTCTGCGAGATGTGGCCGGTGTGCAGGCAGGCGAGGCGCTGCTTCGCGCTGTTGGTGCCGGCCAGTTTCGCGTAGTCGGCGACGTAGATGAAGATCGCCGGGACCGAAGCGTAGCCGAGCGTGCCACGGACCTCGGTAGTGGAGACCTGGACGAGCCGGGGGGGCTCGCCGGCTTCGGTCACGTACCGGTAGACGCCGCCGGTGCGGGCCACGTAGAGGTCGATCGACCGCGGGCCGGACAGGGGCGGGGCGGTACGCTCGGGATCGGCGGTGCCGTTGTGGCCGAGCCCGGCCCAAAGGAGATCGGCGAGGGTCTGATCGGAGAACGTGGTCGCGGCGAAGGAGCGGGTCGAGCGGCGGCACTTGAGGATGCGGAGCGCGGGGGCGGTGTCGACGGCGGCCGGTGGCAGCACCCCGGCGGCGACGCCCCACGCGGGGTCGGCGGCGGTGGTGCCCTCGGGGTGGCCGACGCTGTGCAGGGTGAGCAGGAGCTGGTTGGCGGGCAGGCCGAGGGCCACCGGCAGCGCGGCGGGAATCGTCGCGGACGGGAGGGACGCGAGGCCGCGGTCGGCGCAGGCGAGCGCGATGTTCTCGGAGACGAACCCCGAGTGGATCGCGCCGAAGAAGTCGATCGAGCTGTTGTAGCTGGCGATGGCGAAGGTGAGGGGCGCGGCGGCGGCGGGGGCGGCGAGCAGGGGGCGCAGATCGGTCGTGGATTGCCGGGTGAGGAGGTGCTCGAGCTGATCGTAGACGAAGACGCCCTCGGCACATAGGACGTAGATCACCTCGTCGCGGCTGGCGTAGGAGTAGTTGGTGGTGCGGTGGCCGGTGAGGGGGCGGTTGATGCCGGTCGCGGCCCAGAGGAGATCGGACACGGCCTGCCGGGAAAGCGCGGTGGGCGCGAAGGCGGTGGCATCGCGGCGCGCCGCGAGGATGCGGTTGATGGCGTGGTCGGCGCCGCGCGGGGCAGGCAGGGCGATGTCCTGGGCGCCGGCGGCACCGGCGAGGAGCGCGAGGCCGAGGAGGGCGCCGGCGAGAGGGAAGGGGCGGAGCGGTGGCATGCGGCGGTCGAGGAAGCTGAAGTTGGCGCGGCGCGCCGGCTGCGGCAAACGAGATAGCGGATACGGAGGCGCGTGGGGGGATTGTTACCGTTGGTTGACGCGACGGGGCGCCTCCCGGGTGGATTGCCGAGTTGCCCCGAGGCGAGCGCGCGATCACAAACGAAGCCGCCGGGACACGGAGTGGCGCCCTTCTTCCCACCACCGTGGGCCGCCTTCCGGCTCCCCGCCCAACCACGATGACCACCCCAGCCGAACATTTGCGCGAGCATGCCGAGGACTTCACGAGCCAGGCCCGTTTCAGTCGGGTGCGCTTCACCGTGCATGCCGGCCCTCCCGAGACGATCGTGTTGGAAGGTTATGTCGCCAGGGTCGGGGATTTCCATGCGCTGAAGACCGAGTGGGAGTCGACCCGCCCGCCCTGCGTCAGTTCGGTCTTTGTCCACATCGATCCCCAGCGGTGATCCTGGGGTGGGGCCGCGCGCGCGGGAAGCGGCGCGGCGGCCCGCCGGACCGGAAAGGGAAGGACCGGCCGCCCCCCACAGGCGGCCGGCTTTTCCGCCGAGGCCGGCGGACCGGATTCGGAGAGGAAAGGGCGACGACTCTGGGTATCGGATCGCTGGTGGCGAGCCGAGTTTGTCTTCGGATTGCAAACATACTGCGAAAAATGCGACGGGCGGCGTGCAGGGAGCGGCCGCGCTCCGCCGGAGGAAGCGGCGCGGCGCCGAGGCCCGGTGGGCCGTGGACCGTGGACGGCGGGCGACGGGCCGGACTGCTATGGATCGACGGTGACACGGAGCCGCAGGAAGCGGCGAGGGGAGGTCGCCACCGCGACAACGTCCTGCACGGTGAGCGGGCTGGCGCCGGCGGTGTAGGTCTGGCCGGGCACGGCGGTCCAAGTGGTGAGGTCGGTGCTGTTCTCGAGCGTGTAGGTCAGGTCGCTCGCGGTGGTGGGGCGCGGGAAGGTGAGGGTGAGGTAGCTCTCGGCGGCGGAGGTGACGGTGCCGACGGTGATCGGGTTCTCGACGGACCCGCGGGCGGGCAGGGCGAAAGCGTAGCGGGCGAAATTGGACAGGCCGCAACGATCGGGGTCGGCGCTGGGGCCGGAGATGGCATCGTTGGTCAGGTCGGTGCCCGTGAAGTTCGTGGTGCGCCAGGTGGCGTAGACCGCGGGCGGAACCTCGGTGAACTCGTCGGCGCCCACGTCGATGCCGGCCCCTTGCGGGCGGGGTTCGCCGTCGAGGTCGGTGGCGAGGCCGGTGATGGCGCGGCCCTTGTCGACCACGGCGGCGACGGGCGAAGCGAGGCGGAGGTCGCCGGCGGCAGGGGCGACGAACCACGTGGCCTGGGCGTTGGTGACATTGTTGCCGAGGGTGGCGGTGGCGCCGTCGCGCTGACGAATGAGGGCGTTGGTGAGGTTGTTGTAGATCTGCGCGGTGGTCGCCGCGAAGCGGTACTCGATGGCGTGGGGGTAGCCGCTCTGGAGGAAGATCGTGTTGTTGTGGACTTGGACGTCGGCGGCGCTCTCCAGTCCGATGCCGACATCGGCGAAGCCGGCGACGGCGCGGTGGTAGATCATGTTGTTGCGGATCACGCCGCCGGTGGTGGGGCTGGTGCCGAGGCCGAAGCCGATGCCTCGGTCACAATCGACGATCAGGTTCTGCTCGACGGTGATGTCGACGCAGGAGTTCCAGAAGTGGATCGCGTGCTCGGCGACCGCGCCCGAGGGGCTGCGGATATTGCGGAAGGTGCAGCGGCGCACGGTCCAGTGGCGGGCGCGGTGGGCGTCGACGCCGCCGATGTACCACTGGGGGCCGAGGCCGGCGGGATACTCGAAGAGACAGTCCTCGACGAGGCCGTTGTCGGAGTGGTCCGCGGAGCCGTCGCTGGGCACCTTGAGCATCTGCTCGCCGGTATTGAAGAAGCGGACGTTGCGGAAGACGCAGTTGTCGATGTCGAGTTGGAGCTGGACGGCGTGGTTGGCGCAGTTGCCGACGGAGAGGTTCTCGAGGGTGAAACTGTCGGCGGCGACGCCGATCACGTTGCCGATGGTGCCACCGGTGCGGGAACCGTCGGCGTGGAAGACGGAGTCGCCCTGGAGGACGACGGCGTCGCGGTTGCCGGAGAGGCCGCGGAAGGTGACGCCGGGCTGAACGAGGTAGATGTAGTTGTGCTCGGTGAGCGTGTAGAGGCCGTCGCGGAGGAGGATGGTGCGCGGGCCGTTGAAGTTGTTGAGGGCGAAGACGGCGTCGATGAGTTCCGCGGTGGTCGAGACGGTGACCGAGTCGCTGGGCTGTGCAGCGAGCGGCACGGCGAGGAGCGTGAGGAGTGCGGTGACGGGGAGAAGACGCGTTCTCATGCGGAGGACGGAAGGCGGTGAGGGGGAAGGCTGCGGTGTGCAGCTACGGGGAGGTGGTGATGCGCAGGCGCAGGAAGCGGCGGGGGGCGGAGCCGAGTGCGGTGGAGTCGGTGAAGCTGAAGCTCTTCGGGTAGCCGGGAGAGACGGTCTCGAGGCCGGCCCAAGTGACGAGGTCGGTGCTGGACTGGACGATGTATTGGATGTCCGGGGCGTAACCTTTGCGGGGAAAGGTGAGCACGAGGTGCTGGGCGCTGTCGGGGCCGGAGACTGTGAGCGCGACCGGGGTGGCAATGGGGCCGCGGGCAGTGAGGCCGAAGGCGTAGCGGGCGAGGTTGGCGAGACCGCAGCCGTCGGGGTCGGCGAGCGGGCCGGAGATGGCATCGTCGGCCTGCTCAGCGGCGGTGAAGTTAGCGGCGACCCAATCGGCGAAGGTGGTGTAGGCCTCGTCGTGGGCGAGGACGCTGGCTGCGGCGGAGAAGCCCGAGACGAGGCCGGCGGCGTCGAAGGCGACCACTTGATAGCTGTAGGCCGTGCCGGTGGTCAGGCCGGTGTCGGTGTAGGTTGTGGAGGTGACCGTGCCAACCTGGCTGCCGTCGCGATAGATCCGATATCCGGTGACGCCGACGTCGTCGGTTGAGGCAGTCCAGGTGAGTTTGATCGCGGTGGCGGAGGTGGCGGTGCCGGCGAGGTCGGTCGGGGCGGACGGGGGCAGGGTGGGCGAACCCTGCCCGTTCCGTAGGTTGTTCCCTCTCCCGGTCGGCCACGGGAGAAGGTTGTCCGATGCAGATGCCACATCCCAGATCTGCACTCCGCCCGCGCCGCCGCCCAAGGTATCTTTGAGCGAGATGACGATCTCGACCCGGTGATCGCCATCGATATCCGCAAGCACAGGCGGGCTCATGCTGCCTCTCTTGGCGATCGGTGTCTTGTGAAGCTGAACACCGTTGCCGTCCAAGATGATGAGATGGGAAGCGTTCTGGTCGACCGAATAGGTCGTGAAGACGACTTCCGGAATGGCATCGGCGTTCAAGTCGCCGATGACCGCGCCACTGGCCCCAATGAATACCCCCGCCCCATTGTCGAAAGTGTACGTCCAGAGGGTGCTTCCATCGGGAGAGAAGCAGCGCATCTTTCCATCGTAGGAAGGAACCACGATTTCCGGGCGCCTATCTCCGGCGATGTCGGCAACGGCCGGTGCGGGCGCAACCTGAACGATGTTGTTCTCATACCCAGTATACAGGGGCATGCCGGAACAGAGCGGTGTTCCGAATCCCTGTACGCGCGTCATGTCAGGATTCAGGACCCAGAGGGAATTGCCGCGGTTGATGTACTCGCCGGCCCGTTCATGGTCCGAATAGAGAATCACTTCCGGCAGGCCGTCCCCGTCGAGGTCGCCGAAGCAGGGGGGCGAATCGGTGAACTCATCCCGATCGTTGTTGTCGGGCCCCCACCCTTGTTTGGCGAGATCCAGCCTGTGGAACATCGGGACGCTTGAAGCCCAGGGGCCCGCCGCGGAGAACGCCGGATTCGCCGGAAATGGCGCTCCGTCGGCATGCATGATGCCAATATGGCAGATGTCATAAGTGCTGACGACTTCCGGAAGCGAGTCGCCGTCAAGGTCCGCGGCGCCAATATTCTGATTGTAGCCGCCAAAATCGTTGCCCCCGGCGTATCCCTTCAGCTGCGGCCATCCCGGTACAACCTTGCCGGTGATGTCCCACGCCACGGTCACAGGCCCACTCCCGGTCTTTACGGCGAGGATTTCGACGCGATTGTCGCGATCCAGATCCACCCCCGCAATCGACCGGATCTCGCCATCAGAGCCCGGAAAGGTTTGCGGCCAACCGGGCAGAATCATTCCGGTGTGATCGTACACCACCACTTTGTTGGAGTAGGCGATCGCAATCTCGCCATGGCCGTCATGGTCGAGGTCTCCGACTACCGGTGCCGCATATTGGCGGGATGATCCGTGGTCATTGGGTGAGGAGGAATTCTCCCCGACCGGAGCACGCCATAGCTTCTTCCCCTTGTTGTCCCAAACGTACAAAACACTATGCCGCCCCGCGATGATCTCCATGGCTCCATCATTGTTGAGGTCGTA
>JAEWNN010000116.1 GCA_023457035.1 Verrucomicrobiota bacterium | reverse complement strand
CTACGGGGCGAGCACGCCGGCGGGTGCAGCCGGTAGGCGAAAGTCTGGGCTCAGCCGCGGAGCGGGATTCACCGTGCCGTGATCAATTGCCTCGCCGGGAGATCGATGCCGGCGGCTTCGAGCGCGGCGGGGCGGGCGTCGGTGACGAGCGTGAGCGCCTTGGTCCATGCGGTGACGCGATGGGGGGTGGCGCGGCCGAGCTTGGTCTGGTCGATACAGTAGAACGCGCGGTCGGCGTGGCGGAGCACGTTCTGCTGGAAGAGCGCGATGGTGGCGTGCGAGTTGGTGATGCCGGCGGCGTCGATGCCCTCGCCGCCAAGGAATGCGGCGTCGAATTGCCAGTGGGCGATGGACTCGATCGCCTGCGGGCCGAGGAGGATGGCTTGGCGGTGGAGAAAGATGCCGCCGAGCACGTGGAGCTCGATGCCCTCGGTGCCGCCGAGGATGCTGGCGACGGGCAGGCTGTTGGTCACGACGGTGAGGCCGTCGAAATCGTGGCGGCGGAGCATCTGGCGCGCGAGCGACTGCACGGTCGTGCCGGCGTCGAGGAAGATGGTGCCGTGGGTGGGCAGGTGGGCGAGGGCGGCGCGGGCGATGCGCTCCTTGGCGGTGCGGGCGCGCTGGGCACGTTGGTCGACGGAGGCGAAGGTGGTGTTGTAGTCGGCGAGGGCGCCGCCGCGGGTGCGCGTGATGTGGCCGCGGGCGGCGACGGTCGCGAGGTCGCGCCGTGCGGTGACGACGGACACGCCGAGGCGCTTGGCGAGTTCGGCGACCGGCAGGAAACCGTCGGTGCGGATGAGCTCGCGGAGGTGTTCGCGGCGGGCTTCGACGATGTGCAGGGGCACGCGCATGAACGAAGAGATGGCCCGCGGTCGCGCCGAAGGCGAGCCGGCGAATTGCGGAGCGTCAGGCGAGCGGGTCCGGAGCGGTGTCTGCGGCTTGCGGGGTTCCGGTCGGCCGAAGATAGAGCTCAAAGCTACCGAGTGGTGGGACCAAGCGGCGGTACCAGGCGTTCAGTTCGGTGTCGCCTGCCACGGCGAGCCAACGGACCAGGTTGATGTCCCGCCGTCTGGCCTCGAGCGCCACAGCGTCGAAGAGGGCAGTGCCGACGCCGTGTCGCCGGAATTCGGGGATTACATACAGGTCGCCCAGATGGGCGATCCGTTGTGCGATCAAGCCGGAGATCGTCAGGTACACCGCGGCGAAGCCGACGAGTTGGTTCCCCCGGTGCGCCAGCGCGACGAACCCCGCGGACGGATCCGCAAGCAGGTCCGCCAGAAGTGCGCGGGTCTGCTCCTCTCCGGCTGTGGTCAGCTGCCCATAATGCTCCTGATAGGCGCGAAACAGCGGCAGCAGATCCGGCAGGTCGGCGGGGGTTGCGAGGCGGAGATTCGGCGGAGCGTCCACGATTCTCGGTTCCGGTGTCGGGTCGCGATGCGGGGAAGGGCGCTTGGCTTCAGGCGATGCTGAAGACGCGGCGGAGCTCGTCGATCGCGGCGGGCGGCATGTTCACGACCGGGCCGAGCGGGCGGGCGAGAAGCAGCGCCTCGGTGGTGGCCTCGAGCACCTCGAGCCGGTCGAAGGCCTCGAGCAGCGTGCGGCCGATCACCACGGCGCCCTCGTTGGCGACGAGCGCGACCGGCGATTTCTCGAGCGTCAGCTTCGATGCGATCTCGGCGGCGTCCTCGACGATGCGCAGGAAGGGCAGTTTCACGACGTCGTTGAGCACGACGTAGCTCTCCGGGATCGTGTGGGTGCTCAGCGGCGTGTCGGTCACGCAGAAGGCGGAGGCGTGCGCGGGCTGGGCGTTGATGATCGCGCCGACGCCGGGATGGCGCCTGTAGATCTCGGCGTGGAGCTGCGCGGCGCGGCTGGGTTGCTGGCCGGCGGAGCAGGCGTCGCCGCGCACGCGGACGATGCCGGACAGCTCGAGCTCGAGGCGGTCGCGGCGGCGGGGCGTGATGAGAAACTCGTCGCCATCGAGGCGCGCCGAGAACGCGCCGGCGGTGCTGATGAGCAGGCGCTGTTGGTAGCCGCGGTGGACGAACGCGCAGAGGCGCTGGCGCAGCTCGGCCTCGCGCGAGGTGCTCGGGTGCGCGGGCAACTCGCGGTAGGCCGGCATCGTGTCGACGGAGAGCGACGCGGGTGGGAGGACATTGAGCTTCCCGAGGGTGGCGGCGCGGTTGAGCGTCTGCGCGGCGAACTCGAGGGTCTCGAAGCGCTGGAAGGCGTCCTGCAGGTCGCGACCGCCGACCACGACGCCGTGGTTCTCGAGCAGCACGCAATCGGCGCCGGTGGCGAAGGTCGCGGCGATGTTGTCGCCGAGCGCCTGCGTGCCCGGGCAGGCGTAGGGCGCGATGGCGACGCGGCCGCAGACCTGGTGGACGTGCGACTGCAGGCGCGTATCGGGAAGCTGGCGGCACATGGAGAATGCGACCAGCGCGCCCGGGTGGGCGTGGACGAGGGCGCGCAGGTCGGGCCGGCGGCGGTAGATCTCGCGATGGAAGGGCAGCTCGGAGGAGGGCGGGTGCCGGCCCTCGTGGCGGCCGTCCGGCAGCACGCAGACGATGTCGTCGGGCGTGAGCGCGCCCTTGTCGACGTGGGCGGGGGTGATCCAGATACGGCCGTCGGGCTCGCAGATGGAGAGGTTGCCCCCGGAGGTGGTCGTCATGCGCAGGCGGTAGATGCGCTGCATGGTGGCGACGAGTTGATCGCGTGGGTGGAGCTGGGCGGTGATCATGTTGGTGGGAAAATTGGGTGTGTCTGCAAATCCGCGCAAGCCGGCGCAGGTGCGCAGCGGGTGCGGATACGGTGGTCCATGTCGCCACGCAACCCGGGGCGAGGTTGTCGCCTCGACCCGCAACCGAGCCCACGTCATCGTCCCAACATGCGTTACCGGCTGGAAATCAGCGAGGAGGCCTTGGTGCAGTTGCGCTCCCTGCCCAAGGAACTGCGGCAGCGCATCGGGACGCGGCTCGAAGCGCTGCAGACCGATCTTCAGGGCGACGTGAGAAAGCTCGCTGGGCAGGACGGCAAATACCGCTTGCGCGTCGGCACCCACCGTCTCCTCTTCACGCTCGAAAAAGACCTGATCGTCATCCACCTTGTGAAGGACCGCAAAGATGCCTACCGCCACTAAGTCCCGCTCCGCCAAGAAACCCACGCTGCGTATGCTCAGCGACGAGGTGGCCCGTCTGCGTTCCCGGGTCGAAGGCCTTGAGGACTTGCGCGACCTCAACGCCGCCGTGACCCGCAATCAGGGCAAGCCCGGCGTTGCATGGGACAAGGCGAAGGCCGTGCTTGGCCTCGACTGATCCCCCCGACACCGGCCAATTTCGACGCCGCTCCCGGTTCTGCCAGGCGCGGCTTTTTGTTGTCCACTTCTGGCGCCGGATAGCCTGTGGCCAGCGTATTGGTGAACGCCGCGGGCCTGCCACGGACACGAAGTACGTCGACCACTGTGCGAGGTTGGCCTCGTTCACATGAACGGCCGCATCTACGACCCGCTGCTGGGGCGGTTCTTGTCCGCGGACATCCTGGTGCAATCCCCAGGCAGCCTGCAGAGCTTCAATCGATACAGCTATTGCGCTAACAATCCGCTGACGTACACCGATCCGTCGGGGTTCGAATTGACTGACGAGCAGAAGAAGCGGTTCGAGAAGTATCAAGCCGACATAGGAAAGCTCGGCTACAATGTGTCAGTCGGCGTCGACAAGAAAGGGAACGCCGTCTTCGTCTTCACCAAGAAGCCGGACGAGGCTGCGGCGACCAAGGCCAAGACTGGAGCGGAAGATGCGCAGCCAGCAGCCACGCCTGCGAAGGAGAATGCGGATCACGGCGCTCCAGCTGCGGTGAACACCCAAGGCCAAGTGAACTCGCAAACGTCGCCTTCTGAGCAGACGCAAACGTCGAACCCCAAGAGCGGAGGCAGCGCATTGGCGGTAAGCGCCCGACCGGGTGCCTCGTAGTCGGCTGGGGCGGAAGGCGGTAGGATCGCCGGCGTGAACAAGCACGCAATCAGCACGGAGATCATCGAAACGGGGGAACAGCGCGACGGGCGGGGGCGGCGGATCACGCCGGCGGGCCGACGTGCCGAGCACGTGGAGGCGTGGCGCCGCAGCGGCCTGACGCAGGCGGCGTTTGCGCGGCGCGAAGGACTGCGTTACCCGACGTTCGCCCACTGGGTGCAGCAGGCCAACAAGGGCGCGCTCGCGCCGGCGGTGCGCTTCGCGCAGGTGCGTTGGCCGCAACCGCCGTCACCGAACGCACCCAGTCTGCGATTGGAAGTGCAACTGGCCGATGGCACCACGGTGCGCGGCGGCGAGGTCGAACCGGTGGCGGCGTTGGTCCGCGCGCTGAGGAGCTAGCCGATGCTGCCATTCACCTCCTCGACGCGCATCTTCCTGGCGCTGGAGCCGGTCGACATGCGCAAGCAGTTCAACGGCCTGTGGTCGGCCGCCGTCGAGCGGCTCGGCGAAGATCCCAAGAGCGGCGCCTTGTTCGGCTTCATCAACAAGGACCGCACACGGCTCAAGCTCTTGTATTGGGACGGCACGGGCGTGTGGGTCCTGGCCAAGCGGCTCGAACAGGGCCGCTTCAGTTGGCCCACCGACGCGGGCAAGGCCAAGCTCGCCCTCACCGCGGAGGCGCTCGCGTTGATCCTGGGCGGCATCGACCTGCGGGCCGGCACGTTGAAGGCGTGGTACGAGCGCTGAAGCCGGTGTCGTTTCTTGCCGCAAAAAAGTCGCGGCAAAAAACGTCCACCGGGCGGCGTTGGCGTGTCCTTTGCTATAATACGCGGGCCGATGTCCACCACCGCCGCCAACGCCGATCCCGCCGCCCTCCAGCAGGAGATCGTGCTCCTGCGCGGCGAGGTCAAGACGCTGCGCGACCAGCTCGCCTGGTTCCAACAGAAGCTCTTCGGCCCGGGCAAAAGCGAGACGCTCGACCGCGCCCAGCAGCTCATCGCCATCGATGGCGCCACCACGCCCGCCCCCGAGCGGCCGGTGGAGACGATCACCTACCGGCGCGAGAAGGGCCCGCGCGCGCCGCGGTCGACGCCGGCCGAGACCTTCGCCCATCTGCCCGTGAAGGAGACCGTCGTCATCGTGCCCGACGAGGTGAAGGCCGAGCCGGAGGCCTTCGAGCAGATCGACGAGGAACGCACCTTCGAGGTCGATATCGTCGCCCCACAGCTGTTCCGCCGCGAGATCGTCCGCCCGAAGTTCCGCCGCAAGGCCGACCGCAGCCAGCCGCCCGTGCTCGCGCCCGCGCCGGCGCGGCCGGTGGTCGGCGGCTACGCCTCCGCCGGCCTGCTGGCCTGGGTCGTCATCGCCAAGTTCATCGACCACCTCCCGCTCTTCCGTCAGGAAAAGATGCTGACGCGCTGGGGCGCGCGCATCTCCCGCCAAACCCTCGGCGAGTGGGTCGCGCTGGTTTCCGAGCTGCTCGAACCGCTCTACAAGCTGCTCCTCCAGCAACTGCTTGCCCGCGGCTACCTGCAGGTCGACGAGACGCCGATCCGTTGTCAGGACCCCGACCATCCCGGCGGCACCGTGCAGGGTTACCTCTGGGTCGCCGACGATCCCAGCGGCGACACCGTCTTCCGTTGGGCCAACTCCCGCCGGCACGCGGAGCTGGAGGCGTTGCTGGGCGACTACCGCGGCCTGCTCCAGTCCGACGCCTACGGCGCGTATCCTGCCTTTGCCGCCACGCATCCCGGCGTCGAGTGGCTGGGCTGCTGGGCCCACGCCCGCCGCGGCTTCTTCGACTCCCTCAAGGATCATCCCAAGGCCGCCGGGGTGGTGCTGCGCGTCATCGGCCAACTCTACGCCTGCGAAAAGCGCTGGGACCAGGCCGGCGTCACCGCCGAGCGGGCCGCGCTGCGCCAGCAGCACTTCGCCCGGCCGCTGTTCTGGCTGAAGAAGATCGCCACCGGCCTGCGCGCCAAGCACCTCAACCAGTCCACCCTCGGCAAGGCCTGCGGCTATCTGCTCGCGCACTGGGATCCGCTCGTGGCTCATTGCCGACACAGCCGCACCCGGCTCGACAACAACCTCGTCGAGAACGCCGTGCGGCCCACCAAGCTCGGTGCGAAGAACTGGCTCTTCGTCGGCCACCCCGACGCCGGACAGCGCATCGCCATCCTCTACTCGTTGCTCATCACCTGCCAGCGCCACGGCAAGGATCCCCTCGCGTATCTGCGCGATGTCCTCGCCCGCCTGCCCAAGATGACCAATCACGACGACCTCGCCGCGCTCCTGCCCGCCAACTGGCAGCCCCCGGTTGTCGTGTCGATCCCCTCGTAGTAGTCACCACTACGACGGCGGCTTACGAACCGCGCTTCGGATTGGTCACCATCACGATCTGTCTACGAGGCACCCGGTCGGTCGCTTACCATTGGCGTTCATGGGGACTGCATTCACCACAGTCACGGAGTCGGGGACGGCCTCTGCTCTGGAGGGGGCGGCAGGGGTGCTCGCCGTGCCGTTCCTGTTGATGACTCAGCCGGATACTATGACATACTACCCGAGAGGGGAAGATGCAGAAGTCTCGGGCGTTATTTACGTAATGCGAAGTATGACGAAGGATAACGTGTACTATATCGGCCGTACAGAGGGCTTTGGGAACCCTGATGACGTGCTGAAACAGAGATTCTCAAATCACCACCGAAGCTCTGAATTTGGCGCACCTCTGATACATAGTTGGGTTAGCGGTCCGGCAACGAGGGCACCTGTGATGCACCTGGCAATCCGTGGACGCGAACAGCAAGTAATGGACGCTTTCGGTGGAGTGCCGTCCGCAACGCTTGGAAATCTCCGCAGAGGCGTCTCGACGATCAATCCTGCTGGGTACAACTATTGGATGCGTTCGAATGAGGTCTGGGGGCCGCTCGCTCCCTTCACCGGAAGGTTCACGTTTGCATTGCCCCTTCCTCCTGGTGCATTTAACGGGGTTACGCGTGGCGTCGGCCCTGGCGCAGCGATCATGCCGAGCAACTGACACCGACATTATGCCTCCCACTCAAGATCCCCCCGAGTTTGGTCTGATTAGTGCCAAATTCGTAGCGCTTAAACGAATCGTACACACCCATCCCGAGTTGGTCGAATTTCTTGAATTCAACGAAGCGAACTTCCGGGCTGTCGTTACCCGTTTCGGTCCGAAGAAAGTGATTATCCGCGGAATTCATAAGGAGATCGAGAGTTGGGTACGTGAGCTGTTTCGGGGAGACGAACGGCAAGCCGCTCTAGATGTGTTGCGAAAGTTGGATGACGAGAAAAACGATCCGAAGACGTCATGCCTCGACTCTTGACTGAGTCGCCGTTCAGCAACCGGTCGGTTGCTGAACGGCTCGGGCTTCAGAGATGAGCTGGGCCCGGTTTTCGGGGGGGGGGCTTTTTGAACGTCCGTAAGCTTGCCCGGGCGATGGGGGCGGACGGAGCGATCAAAGGAAATGATGACGAGGTGATCTGCCCTCACGTCGATGTATGAGGTGGCGAGGATTGGGACGCAACAGGCACGGACTGTCCGCGCGATTTCGGCGCGAGGTGCGTGCGGCGGTGCGTAACGCTCGGGTACCGCTCGCGTCTTCCGCGGCGTCGCTCTGGCGGAATTGCCGGACGCGCATAGCCTCGCTCCATTCCTGTCGTTGCCCCCTCCAATCATGATGAAGTCGCTCGTTCCCTTTGTCGCCGCGGTGCTGCTTGCCGCCGCTGTGTTCCCCGCCACCGCCGCCGCACGCATCGGCAACCGTTTCCCCTCGGAGAAGAGGATCGTGACGGACCCGGTCACCGGCACGCCGCTGACGTTCCTGACCAGCAAGCCCGCGGGCGACTCGAAGATCTACCAGACGCACCACCAGTGGACGGCCGACGGCAAGTGGCTGGTGTTCCGGTCGAACCGCGTGAAGGGGCAGGCGATGGCGGTGAACGAGGAAACCGGCGACATCGTGCAGGTGACCGAGAACGGCTACACCGGCATGCTCTGCCTGGCCGACCACTCGATGAACCTCTACTTCGTGCGCGTGCCGGAGATGAAGCCCAACGACGTCTCGGGCGCGCCGGCCTACAGCGAGGTGAAGGACCAGAAGAAGCCGGCGGAGATCGTGCGCGTTGACCTCGGGAAGCTCTTCGCCGACAGCGCGGCCGGCACGGTGAAGGCGGCCGAGGAATATGAACACGTCTGCGGCACGGTGCCGTTGGAGATGGGCGCGGTGGGCGACGTGGCGCTCGATCCGACCGAGGAATTCGTGTATTTCCGCATCGGCAACAAGGAGCTCGCCGGCCGGTACCTCGCGCCCGGCACGAAGGTCGAGGAGAACTTCGGCCCGCGGAAGATGGGCGCCGGGCCCGGCGGGTTGGCGTCGATGAATCTCAAGACCGGCGAGGTGAAGTTCCTCGTCGCGGTGCCGTTCCAGATCGGCCACGTGCAGACGAACCCGTGGGTGCCCGGCGAGATCGTGTTCTGCTGGGAGACCGGCGGCAAGGCGCCGCAGCGCACCTGGACCGTGCGGTCCGACGGCACCGGACTGCGTCCGCTCTATCCCGAGGCGTCCTACGACTGGGTGACGCACGAGGCGGTGATCACGAAGGACGAGGTGGCGATGGCCATCCTCGGGCACCGGCCCGTCGACAACGCCGACGAGTGGGGCTCCTGCGGCTCGCGCGCGCATCCGACCGGCTTCGCGGTGGTGAACCTGCGCACGAACGAGATGCGCATCGAGGGGCAGACGCTCGAGGGCAGCGGCTACTGGCACGTGCACGGCTCGCCCGACGGGCGCTGGGCGGTGGGCGACGACTTTGCGCGCAACCTCTGGCTGATCGACCGCCGCAACGGTGAGACCATGCTGCTGACGACCGGTCACAAGGCGACTGCGGCCGACCACCTGCATCCGACTTTCAGTGCCGACAGCACCAGGATCCAGATCCAGTCGGCGATGCTCTCCGAGGACAACCGTTCGATGAACATCTGCGTCGTGCCGGTGCCCGAGGCGTGGCTGAACAAGAAGTACGGACCCGAGGGCGCGAAGGGTGGGCGGCCGTGAGGTCGGTCTCGGATGCACGATGAGCTCCGGTGTCCATTTCCCGGGCTGGACAAGATTCCGGCCGCGTCGCGCAACCCGCCAGAGTTGCGATGAAACGGCCGAGAACCTCGACGGCTCGCCCTGCTCCCGTGACGTAGCGAAGTTCGCCAGAACTTCGAAGGGCGTTGCCGGAACCGAAAGCCTTGGTGACTTTCGCTACGGCTGGACGACTCGCGGCGTGCTCCGCCTCGCTGCGGCGCTCCTGCTGGGCGGCGTTTTGTCCGCGTGCGCTGCGACCCCTCCGCCCCCTTCGCCCGATCCGCGGTTCGCGGTCGGCGAGGAGTTGGTGCGCGACGACTTCCACGCCGGTCTCGCGCTATGGCGCACCGAGCTCGCCGAAGGCGGCACGGTGGAGGCACGCGACGGCGTACTCGAGGTCGACGTGCCGGCGGGTTGCTCGGTTTGGCTCGCGCAGCCGCTCGAAGGGCCGCTGCTCATCACCTACGAGGCGACGGCGGTCTCCGCCGGCGGGCCGAACGATCGGGTGAGCGACCTGAACTGTTTCTGGATGGCCAACGACGCGCGCAGCCCGGGCGACCTGTTCGCCACCGCGCGCACCGGCGTATTCGGGGATTACGACCAGCTGCGCTGCTACTACGTGGGCTACGGCGGGAACGCGAACACCACGAGCCGCTTTCGGCGCTACATCGGGGAGCGAGGCAACCGGCCGCTGCTGCCCGAGCACGATCTGACGGGCCCGGAGAACCTGCTCGTGCCCAACGAGCCCCAGCGCATCCAGCTTGTTGCGGCGGGGAGCACGATCGGTTTCTACCACAACGGCCGCCGGCTCTTCGCCTACGACGACCCGGCGCCGTACACGCGCGGCGGGTTCGCCTTCCGCACCGTGAAGAGCCACCTGCGCATCCGGGATTTCCGCGTCCACCGGCTGATACCGGTGGCGGGCCCGGCGGTCGGCCCATGAGCAGCTACGCCGGCCCCTCGGGATTGCGTGCGGCGACGCCGAGTTTCGGCGGTCAGCGTGCGAGTTTGAGCGTCCACTCGGTGGCGGTGCCGGGGAGGTGCTGGAAGGCGTGCGCGGGAGCGGCGGCGGAATTGACCTCGGGCCGCACGTCGTAGTCGCCGTAGAAACCGCGGAGGGTGATGCTGCCCTTGGCATCGGTCACGACGCGGGTGCGCGTTTTCCAGCGGTGGTTGATCAACTCGTCGATGGCGCGATAGGCGGGCTTGGGACTGAGGTCCTTGTTCAGGAGTGCGCTGCCCTTGATGTAGGCGTCGTTCTCGGTGAAGTCCCACCACGTGAACGAGGCGACCGACGGATGTCCGAACGCGAGGGTGTACATCTGGCGGGCAAACTCCGCTTGGCTCTCCTCCGACCACCGGCCGTCCTTGAAACCGCCGGTGATCGGCGTGCCGGGAAGCGAGTGTGGGTGGAATTCGGTGATGTGGATGGGCAGGCCGAGTTCGCGAAGGCGTTCGAAGGTGGCCCAGACCTTCTGCGGCGGGAACCACTCCGAACGCGGTTCGTGCGCCTGTACTCCGAGGCCGTGCAGAGGTGTGCCGCGGCGTTGAAGTTCCTGCACGAGGGCGAAGAAGCGGTCGCGGTTGTACGGTCGGGAGATCAGGCCGAAATCGTTGAGCAGGAGCGTGGCCTGGGGATTCGCGGTGTGGGCCCAGCGGTAGCAGGGTTCGACCCAGTCGGCGATGACGGCGATCGAGGGGCCTTGGTCGTCGTAGCGGGCGTCCTCCACGCGGTCGGGTATCCGCAGGGCGGTGTCCCAGGTGACGGTGTTGCTCGCCTCGTTGACGACATCCCACTGGTCGATGGTGCCGGCGAAGCCCTTCACGTTGTCCACGATGCGCGCCCGAAGGAGCGTGGTGGCGGTCTCCGGTGGCAGGTCGCGCAGCCAGGCCGGAGTGCCGGCGATGTGCGTCCAAGCGAGCGGGTGGCCCTTGCAGACGATGCCGCGGGCGCGGGCCCACTCGGCGATGCGGAGGGTGCGCTGCCACTCCGGACGGCCGGGCACCGGCTCGTAGCCGTCCCAGTAGAACGGGAAGACGGCGAGATTGAAGAGGTGCGTGAACCGTTCGTCGAACAACGCCCGCTGCTCGGGTGTGAAATGGCGCTCGTCGAGCAGCTCGAAGATGATGGAGCCGAAATGGAAATGGTGGGTGCGTTGCTCCACGATCACGGGCACGCCCGCGACGGGCCGGCCGGCGGCATCGAGCACGCGGAGGCGGATGTCGCCCTGGCGGTACTGGGCGATGTTGCGCTCGGCCTGGGCGAGGATGGCGGAGTCGTCGTCGGCATTGGCGGCGGGGGCGGGCAGGGCGGCGGCGAAGGTCGCGAGAACCAGGGGCCGCAGAGAGAGAAGCTTGGGGGGCATGGAATTGGTCTACGTAGCCAAAGGCTAGTCACGCCGCGCGGCTGCGGGAAGTGTTTTCCCGCGATTCGTCTGGAGCGGGCCGCGGTCGAGCTTGCAGTTCGGGCATACGCGGTGGCGTGTTAGGTACAGGAGAAAAGCACCGCTGCGGCGCAGCGCGCGGTGGTGCGCGGGGTTGGGGCTGAGCCGAACAGCTGAACGACTTTGTCCTCCCGCTACGGGGACCAGTTTCCGCTATCGCAGGCGAGGGTGTGAACGGCCGCGGATGGAGTGCGAAACGACCGCACAGAATTCTGTCCCGATCGGAACAAGATTTTGTGCGTTTGCGGGGCACTCCGTGGTTTTGACCAGCGGCGCCACTTGAGGGCGCCTCAGCTGCCGCGGAGTTCGTCGTCGCTGCGGGCGGGGCTGGCGGGGAGGACGAAGGTTTCGGGGGCGTCGGGGTGGGCGGGATCGCAGTCGGTGAAAACCGGCGACACGAGGGCGGCGAGCTCGGGGCCGGCGTCGCGCAGCGCCTGGGCGACGACCTTGGCGAGCTGGAATCCGCCGTAATTGTTGTGGTGCGTGGCGTCCTTGCCGCCGGCGCTGAAGGCGAGCGGGGCGCGGTCGGGTCCGAGCGCCTCGTAGAAGGCGGTACTGGCGCGGTCGAGATCGACGAGTGCGACCTTCTCCTCGGCGGCGAGCTGGCGCACGGCGGCGGGATAGTCGCCGTGGGTGTTCTTGATCCTGCCGTGCTCGTCGAAGGTGCGGCGCTGCATGGAGGTGACGAGGATCGGCGTGGCGCCGCGCAGACGCGCCTCTGCGATGAAGGCACGGAGGTAGGCCTTGTAGGTGGTGCGCGCCTCGACGTAGGTCTGCGGCCACTGCTTCTTCTCGTCGTTGTGGCCGAACTGGATGAACAGGAAATCGCCGGTCTTCATCTGTGAGAGGATCTTCGCCAGGCGCAGCTCGGAGAGGAAGGACTTCAGCGTCTCGCCGGACTCGGCGTGGTTGGCGACGGCGATCTCCGGTTTGAGGAAGCGCGGGAGCATCTGGCCCCAGCCGGCGGCGGGCTCGTAGGGCTGGTCGGTGACGGTCGAGTCGCCGGCGATGAAGATGGTGGGCGCAGCGGGGGCGGGTGCGATCTCCACGGAGCGGATGCGTGGGGCGGCGCCGTTGAACTCGAGGGTGAGCTTGTCGTCCCAGCGCAGCAGGCCGACCTCGCGGGGGTTGAGGAGCACGGCGGTGCCGCCGGGGGCGTTCTGCGGCGGGGGCGGGAGCGCGGCGTTGCGGACGTTGACGGTGAAGGTGCGGGTGGCGAGTTCGCCGGGCCGGGTGGCGAGCGATTCCAGGAGAAGTTGGCGCGACTCGGCCTTCACGGTGTTGGCGGAGGGCACGGCGGTGTCGCCGAAGGTGACGGTGACGCGGTAGTTCCCCTCGGGTACGGCGACGGAGAAGTAGAACGGGGTGTTCGCGGCGGAGGGCGCGGTGCCGAGATCGAAGCCGTAACCGCGCTCTGGAGTGAAGGTATCGGCGGCGGTGAGCTGCGCGAAGTCGAAGGATAGGACGCCACTAGGCGGCGAGTTGAAGTGGGAAGAGGAGGTCGACGGGGCTGAGATGCTCGGATGGCATGCGGTGCCGGCGGGGTGGGGCGTTGCGGAGCAGACGGTGGCGATAAGCAGCGGAAGGTATGCGAAGGCGAGGAGGCGCATGGGAATGGACGACTTTCGGTCTACGATTGTCGATTTTTGGGGTGGGAGACGGCGTGGGGCGATTCTCTCCCTGGATGGCGGCATTGGCGGGTAGGACCGGTCTGCGCACAGTCGTGGAAGATGATGCCGGGTGGAGCGGCGCGATGCGCGGTGGGGTGAACTGTATCGAGAGTTACCGGGCGGAGATCGGACCTACGTGTCTGTTAGGAGAGCGGGGCTGGCGGAACCGAGACCGTGGGTGGGTTTCGCTACGAGAGGGTTGGCGAGATCACGGCGCGGGAACGCAGTTGATCGTGTCGAGAGCGCGGACGTTGGTGAGGTGGTACGCAGGGCCGGCGGGAGCGGGGGCGCGGAAGCGGCTGAGCGTCACGTCTTCGGCGTGGTCGAGGACGACGAGCGGGCGTTCATCGGGTGCGGCGAACTCGTAGCGGACGTCGCGCAGCGTGAGGTGTTCGACATGGCGGGCGTAGAGCGCGGCTGCCGGGAGCAGGCCGAACATGCTCGGCTCCGGGTAGGCGCGCGGGCGTTCCGGCACGGCGAAGGGGGCGCGCGGGCCGATGACGCCGGGCTCGTCGCCGCGGAGGAAGAAGGCGTTGATGTATTTCTCGGACTGGGCGGCGACATCGGCGAGCGTGATGCCGCCGCGGGAGGCGACGTGGATGTCGGAGAGGGTGATGTGCTCAAGTGGGTGGTCGGGCAGTCCGACGAGGAGGATGGGGAAGCGGCCGTCGGTGTCGGAGGCGGTCACGTGGCTGATCTTCACGCGGCGGATCGCGCCGACGGGCGTGCCCTCGGGACCGCGGGCGCGGTTGCCGAGGCGCAGAAAGATCGGGGAGTTGGAGACATCGCGCAGGGTGAGGTTGGTGACGACGACATCCTCGATCACGGCGCCGTCGACGGACTCGAGGGCGAGGCCGCGCGAGCGGTCGAAGGTGCAGTTGGCGACGGTGATGTTGCGGAAGTCGCCGTTGGACTCGGTGCCGATCTTGATGCGGCCGGTGGGGCCGTCGTGGTCGGGTGCGTGGGTGACGGTGCGGCGGAAGGAGCCGTCGAGGAGCGAGCCGATATCGTAGCCGCTGACGGTGCAGTTGGTGATCGTGATGTTCTCGCAGGAACGGAGCGCCCCGAGGGCGTAGCTGGTCTTGAGGACGATGGCGTCGTCGTTGGGGGTGTTGACCGCGCAGTTGGAGACGCGCACGTGGCGGCAGCCGTCGATGTCGAAGCCGTCGCGGTTGGAGTCGATGCGGAGGTTGTCGAGGGTGAGGTGGTCGACGCCGGTGGCGAGGAGCGCGAAGTGGCCGCCGTTGAGGATCGAGAAATCGCGGAGGGTGACGCCGCGGCAGTTCTTGAGTGCAATGGCCTTGTTGCCGAGGCCGAGAACCTCGGGCGGCGGTGTGCCGGTGGCGCTGCGGGCGCCGGTACCGTTGGGTCCGGTGGAGGCGTAGCTGGCGTGGCGGACGAGGCCGTGGGTGCCGTCGATCAGGCCGGGGCCGGAGAGGGTGACGTTCTCGAGGTTCTCGCCCCAGAAGAGGCTGTTGTGCCAATGGCTGTGTCCGAAGTCCTGGTACTGATGGAGGTCGCCCCACTCGTTGGGCTCGGGGGCGTCGTAGGCCCCGAGCTCCGGCGAGGGCTTGGCGGCGACGATGGTGACGCCGGGCTCGAACTTGAGGCGGAGGCGGCTGTGCAGGCGGATGGAGAAGCAGAGGTAGGTGCCGGCGGGGATGCGCACGGTGCCGCCGCCGGCGGCGCTGGCGGCCTCGATGGCGGCGTTGATGGCGGGTGAGTCGAGGACGACGCCGTCACCCTTGGCGCCGAAGGCGCGGACGTTGAAGTCGGCAGCGGTAAGCGTGGTGGCGGGCATGACGGAGAGTAGCACTAGGCGGAGCAGGTGGGGCATGCGAGGGGCGAGTGGGACGCGCGGGAGCGGACGGTCGGAGCGGCGACCACCAGGCGCCGAACTCGAATTGGTGGAGACGCGAGGGACTTCGCACGTTCGACACCAAGCGCCAGAATGGGAGGGGTGAAGCGGTGCGTGGGACCGGTCTGTGACCGGTCGCGGCGGATGATGCGGGGTGGCACGGCGCGAGGTGTGGTGTGTGTGGGGGGGGGCGGTCGGAGACCGGACCTACTGGAACGGCACGGTGATGCGCGGGGCGGGTAGGTTCAGGGGATCTGGACCTCGAAGACTTTGGCGAGGCGGTCGGTGCCCGCGGGGCCGGCGATCTCGAGGATGACGGAATAGCTGCCGGACTTGGCGTAGGTGTGCTGCGGGTGCTGCTCGGTGGAGGTGGCGCCGTCGCCGAAGTCCCATTTCCATGAGGAGATCTCGCCTGCGGAGCGGTCGGAGAAGACGACGAGGCGGCGGGAGGCGTCGGCGAGCGTCCAGGCCCATCGGGCGGCGAACTGGGGGGCGAGGGCGGGCTCGAGCGGCATGAGGCGGAAGGCGCAGAGCGCGGAGGCGTCGCCGTACATGGTGTGGTTGGTGGAGAGGTTCCAGAAGGCGTGGCTGTTCCTGTTGGCGACGTCGTCGTAGTCGATGACAGCCCAGGCGAGGCCGACGATTTTGTTCTCGGCGAGGACGGACTCGACGGCGCGCAGCGGGCCCTCGGGGCCGGCATAGTCGAAGGGGGTGATCCAGAACTCGAGCACGAGGTGGCCGGGCTGGCCGGGTTGGCCGTCGAAGCGGCAGGCGGCGTTGGCCGAGGGGAACTGTTTGACCCAGGCGGGGGCTCCCCAGGCCATGCACCAGTCCTTGCCGACGGCGGGGGTGAAAATGTGGTAGTTCTGGGCGTGGACGCCGTGGATGGCCCAGTGGGCGGCGTGGCCGGAAATGCGGTCGTCGGGCGCGGCGGCGGCTTCGCCAACCTGGGCGGCGGTCCAGAAGCGCGGCTCGGCCTTGTCGATGAGCGGGCCGCCGGAGGCGTCGCCGTCGACGACGACTTCGAAGGTGTCGTTGTGGATGTCGGGGGCGGTGAAGTCCCAGCAGTTGTCATACGCCTCGTAGAGGAAGTAGAGGCGGTTGAGTCCCTTGACCCAGCCGACGCGGACGCGGATGTCGAGGTCGGTCGGGTCGGGGGCGGTGTGGCGCTTCTTGTCGTCGACGAGCTGGTCGGTGCCAATGGCGTAGGAGTCAGGGACGATGGCCCAGTCGGCGGGGTCGCCGTCGATGCGGGGTATCCGGTCGGAGGGGAACTGGAAGATGGGGTAGGTGCGCTCGGGTTTGACAAGGGCCGGGACGGAGATGGCGGCGAGGAGAAAGAGGGCGAGATAGCCGAGCGGGCGGAAGGAAGACATGAGCGGAGTTCGGAATGCGGATTGCGGACTTCGGATGGCGTTCTCCCGTTCGGGAGGATCTTCGAGAATGCGGAATGGCGGATTCGGGGATGGACGAATGTGGAACTCAGCGTGGCCACGCGGGGAAGCAACACTACGGAGCGATCCCGGCGGAGGATGACCATTCTGCCGTACGACGGCACACGGAGCAGCACGGATGACCGCTTGGAGATCGCTGTCCATCTGCGGGGCCCGTGGTTGTTGATGCTAGTGGGCTGGGGCGAGCAGGCCGCGGGCGCGCAGCCACTCCTCGGCGCGCTTCGGCCACGCGGAGGCGGTGCCGAGGCCGTCGCGCATGGCCATGCCGTGGCTGCCATGCTCGAAGAGATACATCTCGGCGGGCACGTGGGCGCGGGTGAGCGCCTGGAAGAAGAGGATGCTGTTCTCGACCGGGACGCTCCGGTCCTCCTGGGTGTGGATGAGCAAGGTGGGCGGCGTGGCGGCGGTGACCTGCTGCTCGACGGAGAGGAGGCGGAGCAGTTCGGGCGAGGGGGACGGGCCGAGCAGCGCCTGCCGCGAGCCGGCATGGGCGAAGGGATCGTAGAGGGTGATGACCGGGTACATCAGGATCAGGAAGTCCGGTCGGGCGGATACGGCATCCAGCGGGGCCCCGGTCTTGCCGGCGGGGTGGTCGAAGAGTGTGCCGGCGCAGGCGGCGAGGTGACCGCCGGCCGAACTGCCCATCACGCCGATGCGGGTGGGATCGATGTGGAATTCGGCGGCGCGAGAGCGCACGAGCCGCACGGCGCGGAGCACATCCTGCAGCGGCGCGGGGTGACCGTAGTCGCCGACCCGGTTGGTCAAGACGAAGGACGCGATGCCGAGCGTGCCGAGCCAGTTGGCGTATTGGATACCCTCGCGCTGGCGCGAAAGACCGACGTAACCGCCGCCTGGACAGATCACCACCGCGGTGCCGTTGGGCCGGTCGATGGCGGGCGGGACGAACAGGAGAGTCGGATCAGTGATATGCGTGACCCAGCCGTTGGCGTCGATTTGTTCGGGGCCGATTCCGGGCCGGGCGACGGGAACGCCCTCCGGCCAAAGCGGGATGGCCGGGGTGGGGGCGGCCGGGACGGTGCCCAGTGGCCGGTTGCTGGTGGACGGTGCGGAGAGGGTGGTCAACGTCGTGGCGGCGAGCGCGGCGAGGGCGACAAGAACTGGGCGGGAGGCAGACATGACGGAGGCGGCGGCGGAGCGGGGATTCGGGCGTGGGCGTTTTGCGTGGGGCGGGTGGATGGTCGCAGGGGCGGGGATGGTCGGCCAATCGAGCGTGGATCGGACCGTCAGGAGCGCGGCACGACCGTTGACGGCATGGGCTGAGTCCGGTGGAGGGAGTCGCGATCATCGGCGGAGCGGGAGGCCTGCCGGAGCCCGATGCGGACTGTCTGATGGGGGTGCGGTTGTCATGGAAAACGCGGGAGCTTCTATGCGGGCACGATCAGACCACCCCCAACCGGTTTTCGCAGGCCCCGTTGTTTCGCATAGTGTCCGAACCCAGCACTCGTCGGCGTCTGCACTCCACCACCCCACCGCGAACCGCTTCCGTCGAAACACAAGTACACCCATGACCCGATACAAGCATACCTCAAAGACCCGCAACCGATACCTGCCGGTATCGTTGCTCGCCTTGTCCGCCACAACGTGTGGTCTGGCGCAGCAGGCCGCGCCCGCCGCCACGCCCCCGGCCTCAGACGTCGCCGACGAAGATGTCGTCGTGCTGTCGCCGTTCGAGGTGACCGCGAGCGCCGACAAGGGCTACTACGCGGCGAACACGCTCGCGGGCAGTCGCATGAGCACAAACTTGGCGGACTTGGCCGCGTCGATCTCGGTCATCAACAAACAGCAACTGGAGGATACGGCGTCAGTAGACATCAACGACGTATTCCGCTACGAGGTGAATACGGAAGGATCGTCGACCTACACACCGGCTGGAGCGAACAATCTCACGATGCGCAACGATGGTGTGCGTGACTACTCGGCCGGTGCAACGCTGGGCAGCGGTCTGGCGACCTACACCAATGCGAACGCCAATCGTGTCCGCGGTCTAGGGACACCCAGCGCTGCGATCAACTACTACCCGTCGATCAGCGCGGTCCCGTTCGACGCCTACAACACGCAATCGGTCGAGATCAGTCGCGGTCCGAACTCGCTGCTGTTCGGCATGGGCAGCCCGGCCGGTATCGTGAACCAGAGCACGGCGCAGGCCCAAGTGAACAAGAAGTTCGCCTCCGTCTCCACGCGATTCGACCAGTACGGCTCGATGCGTGGATCGCTCAACTTCAACCTCGGGCTGATCGAGGACAAGTTCGCGCTCTACGGCGCCGCGGTGCACGACGACCGCCGGTTCGACCGCAAACCGGCCTACGATCGGACCGACCGCTTCTACGGGGCGATCACCTACAAGCCCTTCTCGAAGACCACGTTCCGGGCGAACATCGAGAAGTTCACGAACGACAATCGTCGCCCGAACTCGCTGACGCCCCGCGATTTCGTGACTGAATGGAATCTCGCGGGACAGCCCTACTACGATCCCACGACGGGAAAGGTGTACAGCGGGAACGGCAATACGCTCGGTGCCTATGTCGTGAACGCCTCTTCCCCTCACGCGAATCTCGTGCGCGAGACGATCGCCTCGTTGCCGGGCTACGATGCGTCGAAATGGAATGCCAACCAGACCACCTACAACGGCATCAGCATCTTCGGCGATGCCGCCTTGACGAACAGCAAGGGCTTCGTGGCGAACTCGAAGGCGTCGGACAACGTCCTCTTTGTGCCGGGCATCACCTGGACCAACCAGGCGCGTTCGATGATGCAGATCGCCGACGGCGAGTTGGTGAACTGGTTCCAGCCGCTCCGCGGCCAGCGCTACCGGACGGCCTGGGGCAAGGGTAGCAATCCGACGGCCGCCGCGGATCTGTATCCGACAGAGGCCGCCATCTGGGCGGACTCGACCTGGGCCGACATGTACAACCATGGCTACACCGCCTCCACGGGCTGGACCGGCCTAGGCAACAACGTCAACGGCTATAAGTATGCCGGTGTGACCGATCGCTCGATCTACGACTGGCGCGACGTCAACATCAACGCGATGAACTTCGGCCACGACAAGGCGCTCAGCCTCAATGCCGAGTTCGAGCAGGAGCTACCCGGCAACCTCTTCCTCAACGCGGGTTGGTTCCGGCAAGACTACGACTCGCGCTCCAACTACACCGTTGCCCAGTTGAACACCGCGACACTCTTTGTCGACACGACCAAGAACCTTCCCGACGGTTCGACCAACCCGTATTTCGGCAAGGTCTTTGTCGAGGATCAGGACCCCGACCGCTACATCAACAAGCAGACCGACGACCATTATCGTGTGATGCTGGCGTGGACTCCCGACTTCACTCGGAACAAGGGATGGACCAAATGGTTGGGACGGCACCAAGTCTTGGGCATGTGGTCCCGGGACGAGTCGATGGCCACGGCGATCCGGCAGCGCTTGAACTACGTCGATAGCTCAAGCATGGCCGGCCGGTACCGCTACATGAACAACCAGAACGCGAATGCGGACGGCTCGCCCTCCGGCTGGAACTTCCAGAGCACTTCGCTCCGCCGCACGTACTACTTGTCGTCCCCCGAGGATCCCAACGGAGTCGTGACCCGGGACTCTGGAGCGTGGGACTATCTTAACTATACAGGCGATATCAAGGTCTACGACTATGCGACTAGCGCGTTCACAACGGTGAACATGACCACGATGTTCAACACCTTCGACGCGCATACCGCCCGCAACCAGCGCATCGTCGACTCGCTGAGCGCCGCGATGTCCAACTACCTGTGGCGCGACCGCATCGTGACGACCTTCGGTGTGCGCAAGGACAAGTACAAGGCTCGCACCACGACCAACGATGTCATCTATCGCCAGGCGCTTTCCACGGGTGACACGGCAAACGATCTGAACCACCTCGGTGTGTTTGTCCCGGCAGGCCGACCGGTTTCGATCGCCCCTGCGATGACCCCGCAGGAGAAGTGGGTCGACGGCTATTATCAGACGGACACTCTGTTCAATCGCTGGAACCGCTGGGACAGTCTGTCCGGAACCACCCGGACGATTGGCGGCGTGTTGCGGCCGTTCAAGAACTGGGAGTCGATCGAGTCCCGCGCGAACGATGGTTCCCTGTTCTGGGGCTTTGTCCGGAGTCTCGGCATCAGCTTCAACGAATCCGGAAACTTCAATCCGCCGCCGTCGGCCAAATACGACGCCTTCGGCAACCCGCTGGAGAAGCCGACGGGCAAGGGCAAGGATCTCGGCATCCAGTTCTCGCTCCTCGACGACAAGCTCTTTGCGCGTGTCACCTGGTTCAAGGCTTCGAACAAGAACGAGCGCACGGCCTCGACGTTGGGCCTTGATCGCTTGGTTCAGCACATGGACACCACGGCGTTCCGTGGCTGGGCAACCACGATCGCTCGCATCAATATGGGCGACGACCCCTTGGATGATGCGTCCTGGAATGCGGCGATCCCGACCGGAAGTGCGAAGGACTTGGAGATCCGGGCGGCCGTCGAGCCGATCTGGCAACAGGCGTATAGCTACTACGACAATCTGGCCGGCATGGGTGGTATCGGTGCCACGCAGGACTCCGAAGCGAAGGGCATCGAAGCCGAGTTGAACTACAACCCGACGCCGAACTGGACGATGAAGCTGACCTACGGTCGGCAGGACACCAAGTACAACAACGTCCTGAGCCAGTTCGACTCGTGGTATGCCCAGCGCAATCCGATCTGGCAGTCGGCGAATGCAGCCGCCTACCTCCTGCCCCAGTATCAGCATCTGGCGCAGTACACCACCACCGGTGGACGGCAGGTCGATCTGACGAACTTCATGACGAGCTATGGCTTCAACAGCGACATCCGGACCGACAACGCCAACGGCTGGACGAATGTCACCAACTACTACAACTTGGTGGTCCTCCCGAATGTGTTGCTCAACCGCGAGCTCCAAGGCCAATCGGCTCCCGGCCAGCGAAAGAATCGTGCCTCGTTCGTCACGAGCTACACTTTCACCGCGGGCCGCATGAAGGGCTTCTTCCTGGGTGGCGCTGAACGATGGGAGGACCGGTCCATCATCGGCTACTACGGCAAGGTCTCCGGCGCCAACGGCACGATGATCGATGTGAGTGATACAACTCGCCCGATCTACGACTCTGCGAACTACTACACGGACCTTTGGGTCGGCTATCGGACCCAGATCATGAAGAAGAAGGTGGGGCTGAAGCTTCAGCTCAACTGCTCCAACGTCTTCGAAAGCGGTTCGCTCCAGACGGTCGGCGTCAACCTCGATGGCAGTCCCTATGCCTTCCGCATCATCGACCCGCGCCTGTTCCAGTTCACGACAACCCTCGAGTTTTGACCGGTCCTGATCCCGGGGTTCGCCCGGTAAAGCGAGTTTGATCAAGAGCTCTTCCGCCCACGCGGAAGAGCTCTTTTTTGTGCCACGCGGTGGTTGCCCGACGGGGCAGCTATCGGACAGAGTCGACTCACCCCATACTTCTCCTTGTGTCTATGAAGGTCGTGTCCGCCTCCATTTCCACTCCCGATGGCCTGCGCACGGCGCCGGCGCATTCACGGCTCGGATGGGCCTCCCCGCTGCTCATTGCGGTGGTTGTCGTGTTGATCTACGCGCAGGCGTGTTCGTACCCGTTCCAGTTTGACGATGTTGGGTCGATACTGGCCAATGCTTCGCTACAGGACTTTTCGTCCGGCCGCTGGCTTGTTCCTCCGTCGGCAGCTGGGGAGACGGTGGGTGGACGGCCCCTGCTCAATCTCTCTTTTGCGCTCAATCATGCGCTGGGAGGACTGGCGGTGGAGGGCTACCGCGGCGTCAACATTCTGATCCATGTCCTCGCCGCGTTGACTTTGTACGGTGTCGCCAGGCGGGTGGCGGCTCTGCGTGCCGGCGATCCCGGCGAGGAGAGTTCCGCCGCTGTGGATAGGCGCGACCGGCTGTTCTCTGCGGGGCTGGCCCTCCTGTGGGCCTGTCACCCGCTCCAGACCGGCGCCGTCACCTATGTTGTCCAGCGCGCCGAGTCGTTGGCGGGACTCTTCTACCTGTTGACGCTGTATAGCTTTCTTCGTGGCGCGGGTGATCGGGTGATCGCCCCAGTCCGGACGAGCCGGACCCGGCGGTGGCGCTGGTATTCGCTGGCGTCGCTGGCGTGCCTAGCCGGGGTGGCCACGAAGGAGACCGTCGTGACCGCGCCTGTTCTGGTCCTGCTCCTCGACCGGGCCCTGCTCTCCGGATCGTTCGCAGCAGCTTGGCGGGCCCGCTGGCCTCTCTATGGTGCGCTCGCCGCGAGTTGGCCTCTGCTGGGTCTGCTCGTGGCGGGCAACGCCGCGCGCGGGGGGTCCGCTGGTTTCACCGCCGCGATCGATGTGCCGACCTATCTTCTCACCCAATGTCGTGCGCTCCCGCACTACCTGTCGTTGGCCGTTTGGCCGCGCGGACTGGTCTTCGACCATGGGGTGGCAACGGTGCGCACGGTGGTGGAGGTGCTGCCGCAAGTCCTGTTTCTGGCTGTGCTGGGGGCGTCCGCGCTGGGGTTGCTGATCCGGAACCATATCGTGGGCACAATGCTCGCCGGTTTCTTCCTGCTGCTGGCCCCCAGCTCCAGCTTCGTTCCGATCGCGACGCAGACGATTGCCGAGCATCGCATGTACCTGCCCCTCGCGGCGGTGCTCGGGGCGGGCTTTGTCCTCGGAGGGATGGCGCTGCTTCCCGGCGCGACCTCCGGCCGGCGGACATGGGTGCCGATGCTGGTGATTGGGCTGTTGGCCGTGGCGCTCGGGACGGCGACCCTGGCCCGGAATGGGACCTACCGCTCGGGGCTGATTCTATGGCAGGATACGGTGGCTCGCTGCCCGGCGAACGCCCGGGCTCGCCACAACCTTGGGCTTGAGCTGATGCGCGCTGGGCGAACCGACGAGGCCGCCGCCGAGTTCCGTGCGGCCATCGCGCTCCAGCCCAACCATGCTTTCGCTCGTGCTTGGCTCGGTCACGCCTTGCTAGCACAAGATCAGCCGTTGGAGGCGGAGCGCCATCTGCGCGTCGCGTTGGCGGCCGATCCAGCCTACGGTTTTGGGTGGGTGCAACTGGGCAATGCTTTGTGTCAGCTAGAGCGTGACGAGGCGGCGGCGCAGGCGTTCGCGCAGGCGGTGCGACTGGATGCCGGCGACGCCGATGCCCACTTCGGCCTAGCCGTGGTCCTTGCCCAGCAGCGAAGGATCGCTGCCGCAATGGAGGAGTTCCAATGCGTCATCGAGTTGGATCCGGCGCGGATCGAAGCCCGGTCGAACCTCGGCAACTGCCTTCTCGTAAGCGGTCGGGTGCGCGAGGCGATCACGGCGTATGAGGAGGTCCTGCGACTCCAGCCCGGAGAGCCCACCGCCTTGCGCAACCTCGCGCTGGCGCGGGAATATCTTGGCGAGTGATTCGTGACCAGAGAGTCAGGGGCGCAGGCAGCTCTGCCATACAGCAGCGTACGCCACGGCAAACGGGGAGGTTAGGTCGGAGGTGGGAGTTGAAAAGACGGAGCGGACGGTGTGGCGGTGGCCGCGGAGCTGAACTGTCCGACACTCGCGGTCGGTGGCGGGGATTGAATCGGTCCGCGGCGTGGCGCATGGTTGTCGGGTGCCGGCCGCCGCGCCATGCCCGGTCCGGCCCCTCCCGCTTCAACTCCCGCCCCCTATCCCATGCGCTTCGGCAGCCTCCACATCATCGATATTCTCATCGTCCTCGCGTACCTCGTCGCCGTCGTCTACATCGGCAAGCGCGCGGCGAAGGGCAACACCTCGGAGGACGGCTACTTCCTGGCCGGGCGCAAGCTGGGCAAGCTCTACCAGTTCTTCCTCAACTTCGGCAACGCCACCGAGCCCTCCGGCGCGGTGAGCACCGCGAGCTTCGTCTACCAGCAGGGCGCTCCAGGCTCCTGGCTCTCGTTCCAGACGGTCTTCATGAACCCGTACTTCTGGTTTATGAACGTGTGGTTCCGGCGCGCGCGGCTCACCACCGTCTCCGACCTGTTCGAGGACCGTTTCGGCAGCATGAAGCTGAGCCGCTTCTACGCGCTGTTCCAGATCCTGGTGGCGTGCGTGTTCCTCGGGTTCGCCAACGTCACCGCCTACAAGATCGCCTCGTCGTTGGTTGTGAAGCAGGAGACGCAGTGGACCGCCGAGGAACGGGCCTCCGTCGAGGGCTACAACCAGCTCAAGGTGCTCGAGAAACAGGCGGCCGCCGGCGCGCTTTCCCCGGAGCAGCAGACTCAGCTCGACCTGCTGCACGACCGCAGCGCGCGCGGCGAGCTGCACAGCTACATCACGCTGCTGCCCAATGTCCTCTTCTACATCGTCTTTGCGGCGGTGGTCGGCTCCTACATCGTGCTCGGCGGCATGTCGGCCGCCGCGGTCAACGAGGGGCTCCAGAGCGTACTCATCATCGTCTTCTCGCTGTTGCTGATCCCGGTCGGGTTGAATGCGATCGGCGGTTGGTCGGAACTCGGGCAGCGCGTCCCCAAGCAGATGTTCGACCTCTTCGGCTCGGGCAGCGCCGGGCAGTTCTCCGTCGCCAGCCTGTGCGCCATCTTGCTGGTGAGCATCGTGCAGAACGGCGGACTCAGCCACAACATGGGCATCTGCGGCTCGGCCAAGAACGAGATGGCCGCGCGTAGCGGTGTCTCGGGCACCTACCTGAAGCGCTTCATGATCATCCTGTGGGCGTTCGCCGGCCTGATCGCTGTGGCCATCTTCGGCCCGGGCGGCATCTCGGACCCGGACTCCACCTGGGGCGCGCTTTCCAACAAGCTGCTCGGGCCCGGCCTGATCGGGATGATGCTCGCCGGCGTGCTCGCCGGCACGATGTCGACGCTGGCCGCCAAGGCGCTCGCCGTCTCCTCGTTGTTCGTGCGCAACGTCTACCGCCAGATCTGGCCCAACATCACCCAGCTTCAGGGCGTGTTCTACGCCCGCTGCACAATCGTGGTGGTGCTCGCGCTCGGCGCGGTGTCGGCGTGGCTGATGGGCGACTTCCTCTCGATCGTGAACATCGTGCTCACGGTCAACATCCCCTTCGGCGCTTGCGTGCTGATGATCTATTTCTGGCGACGTCTGACGGTGCAGGGGGTGTGGGCCTGCGTGGTCCTCTCGACGATCTTCATCCTGATCGTGCCGTGGACGGCCTCCAAGTTCCCCATGCTCAGCCACAACCAGTCGCTCGCCCAGGTCTCGATGACGCCGGCCGGCAAGCCCGCGGGCGTGTACTTCGCCACCGTGGTGCATGAGAAGGCCGACGATCTCTCCAGCCCGCTGGTGGGCAGCGGCCGGTTCAACCTTGAGTGCTGGCTGATGAACAAGGTCGGACTCGATGTCGCCGCGCTCTCGCCGAGCCAACGCATGACGGCGCAGTTCTTCTTCGACGGCCTGTTCCCGTTTGCCGTGTTGATGCTCGTGAGCTGGTTCACCCCGCGCACCGAGCGCAACCGAGTTGCGCAGTTCTACGGCAAGATGAAGACGCCGGTGGGCGACACGCCGGAGCTCGAGGTCGCCGCGATGGAGGAGACCCGCAAGAACCCGACCCGCTTCGACCACACCAAGCTCATCCCGAGCTCGAACTGGGAGTTCTGCCGCTGGAACAAGGCCGACACCATCGGCTTCCTCGCCTGCTGCGCCGTGTCCTTCTCGATCGTTGGTCTCTTCGTCCTGCTGCTCAAGTGGGCGGCGAGCGGCTGAGGCTTGGCGGGCATCCGGGGTAGGGCCGGTCTTCGACCGGCCTTCCGGGGCTCGGGTTATCTGAAACTGGAACTCGGAGGCCACAGAAGAAAACGAAGGGAACGAAGACGCGCCGGACAACGAGGCGATCGGCCATGCGAAAACCGGCTGTAGGATTCGGTACTCAAGCTACTCTGCCTTCGTTCTCTTCGTCACCTTCTGTCAGTATTTCTCCGTCTTCTCATTGAACCGAGCTGAGCGTGTCCGGTCGAAGACCGGACCTACGGGTCGAGCCGGCCAGCGATCGAATCTCTTTCCCCATGTCCTTCGCCCGATTTCTTCGCCAGACCCTCGTGTTTCTGCTTCTGGCCGTCGCCGCGCGCGCGACGGACACCGTGTATCTCTTCACCTATTTCGCCGGCAACGGCGCCGACGGGCTGCACCTCGCGTGGAGCGGGGACGGCTACCGGTGGGAGGCGCTCGGCGGCGGCGGGAGCTTCCTCGCGCCCCAGATCGGCAAGGACAAGCTGATGCGCGACCCGTCGGTCGCCGTCGGGCCAGACGGCACGTACCACCTCGTTTGGACCACCGGTTGGTGGGACCGCGGCATCGGCCATGCCGCGACGCGCGACTTCCTCACCTGGTCCGAGCAGCAGTCGATCCCGGTGATGGAGCACGAGCCATCGACCCGGAACGCCTGGGCGCCGGAGGTGGTATGGGATGCGCAGCGTTCCCGTTTTCTCGTCTACTGGGCTTCGACGATCCCGGGGAAGTTCGCCGAGACGGCGGGCGCCTCCGAGGATGCGCTCAACCATCGCCTCTATGCGACGACCACGGCCGACTGGAAGACCTTCGCGCCCACGCGGCTGTTCTGCGACCCGGGGTTCAGCGTGATCGACGCCGCACCGCTGCCCGGTGCCGACGGTAGGTGCCGGCTCGTCGTGAAGGACGAGACCGTGAACCCGGTGAAGAAACATCTCCGCGTTGCCGTGGCCGACGACCCCGAGGGTCCGTGGCGCGACTTCGGCGCACCGATCTCCCGCGATTGGGTGGAGGGCCCGACGGCGATCCGCGTCGGCGCGGACACGCTCCTGTATTTCGACGTCTACAAGGAGAAGCACTACGGCGCGCTGCGCTCGCGCGACCTCAACATGTGGGAGGACGTCACCAGTTCCGTGAGCCTGCCGTCCGGCGCGCGCCATGGCACGATGCTGGTGGTCCCGCGTACGCTGGTGGAACGGATCAAGGCGGCGCGGCCCGATGCGCCGGCGACAACCCCGGCCGCGGTCGCGACTCCGGCTCCCGATCTGGCGGTCAACCCGGCCGCCACCGCGCGGCCGCGCGATCCGAAGTTGCCCACGGTTTTCATCGCCGGCGATTCCACGGCGGCCCGCAGCGGCGGGGACGCGCAGCAAGGCTGGGCGGTGCCGTTTGCCGACTATTTCGACGCCGCGAAGATCAACGTCGTCAACCGTGCCCGCGGCGGTCGCAGCAGCCGGACCTTCATCACCGAGGGACTCTGGGACGAACTGCTTGCCGACGTGAAAGCGGGCGACTTCGTGCTGATCCAGTTTGGCCACAACGACGGCGGTGCGATCAACGAGGAGCCGCCCGGCTCCACCCGGCCCCTGCGGGCGCGCGGGTCGTTGCCCGGCCTCGGCGACGAGAGCACGGAGATCGACAACGCGGTCACGAAGAAACACGAGGTCGTGCGCACCTTCGGCTGGTATATCCGGAAGATGGTGGCCGACGTGAAGGCGCGGGGCGCCACGCCGATCCTGCTTTCCCTCACGTTGCGCAACATCTGGACCGACGGAAGGGTCGAGCGCGGCTCGGGCTCCTACCGGGCGTGGGATCGGGCGATCGCCGAGAGCGAGGGGATCGCGTTTGTCGACCTCTCCCGGATTCTCGCGGACTCCTACCAGAAACTTGGGGCGGAGAAGGTGGCGGCGTTTTTCGCGAAGGACCACACGCACACCACTCCGGCCGGAGCGGACTTCAGTGCCGCGGCGGTGGTCGCGGGACTGCGGGGGCTGCGCAACGGACCGTGGGATACGTTTCTCTCGGCGAAGGGGCTGGCCGTGGAGAAGGACTCCATCGGCTGGCTCAACTTGCCCGAGCCGGCCGATCCGGCGCTGCCGAGCGTGGTGCTCATCGGCGACTCCACGGTGCGCAACGGTCGGGGCGACGGCGAAGGCGGGCAGTGGGGGTGGGGCGACGCGCTGCCCGCGCTGGTCGACACCGCGAAGCTCAATGTGGTCAATCGCGCCATCGGTGGACTGAGCAGCCGGACGTTCATGACCCAGGGCCACTGGAACCGCGCGAAGATGCTCATGAAGAAGGGCGATTTCCTCGTCATCCAGTTCGGCCACAACGACGACTCTCCGGTCAACGACGAGAAACGGGCGCGCGGCACGCTCAAGGGTGTGGGCGAGGAGACCGAGGAGATCGATAATCTCATCACGAAGCGGCACGAGATCGTGCACACCTACGGCTGGTACTTGCGGCAGTACATCCGCGAGGCCAAGGCGTTCGGCGTCACGCCGATCCTTTGCTCGCCCGTGCCGCGCAAGAAGTGGGCGGACGGGAAGGTCGTGCGCTCCACGGCCGACGGGCATGCCGCGTGGGCGCGGCAGGTTGCCGTGGAGGAGCAGATCGGGTTCATCGATCTCAACGCGCTGGTCGCGCAACGCTACGATGCGCTCGGTGCCGAGGCGGTGGAGCGACTTTTCGCCGACGAACACACGCACACCAGTCGCGCGGGGGCCGAGCTCAATGCCGCAGTCGTGGCGGAGGCGCTCCGGAATCTACCCGGCGCGCCGCTGGCGCCCTATCTGCGCTGAGGGGGCGGCGCGAGACGAACCGGATCGACCGTGGCGGGGGGGCTTCAACCCCGTCCGGAGAATCCGGCGATAGCTGCCGGCGACCTGCGGTGCCTCCAGGTCCATCCGGTCATCAAGCGGCGGTCCGCAGCGGGCCTTGGCGGCAAGTGGGAGCGTGCGGCTGCGAAGACGTTTGTCTGGCGCGCGACGACGAACAGCACGGGCTGAAGCACCGTGCCACGACGGACTGGTGTGGCGTCGTTCCTCCGAACGGCAGAATGCCGGCGATCTGCGGTGCTGAGGAACCCGATACCCCAGGCAGCTCTGCTGTACAGCAGAGCGCGTCACGGCGGCTATTGTGCGCCGGGCGGTGCCGCGAGTCGCAGCGTGGGACCCTCGAGCAGCTTCGCCGGGATGGTCGTGAGCGAGGGTTCGATCGGCACGCCGAGCTCGTTGTGGAGGAGTTGGCCGATCACGAGCTCGGCGGCGCGCATGCCGAGATGCGAGGCCTGCAGGTCGAGCGCGGCGCACTCGCCGTCGGTCCGGAGGGAGTTCAGGCAGACGAACGAGTGGGTCTCCGGCACCTTGGCGCCGCACTCCTTCATCCACTCGATGGCGACGGGCTGGTGGCCGATGACGACGTCGGGATCGTATTTCTTGAACCACGCCAGGAAGCCGGCGCGGGTCACCGTCGGCAGGCGCAGCGCCGGGACGGCGGTGATGGACGGAAGGTATTTCTGGAGGGCGAGGAAGGCCCCTTCCCAGCGGTAGTGCAGGCGTTCGTCGTGGGTGATCTCGATGAAGAGGCCGGGGCGCCGGAACCCGCGCTCGTGCAGCTGCTGGAGCAGCGTCACCATCGAGCGGTAATGATCCGAACAGATGCAGTGCAGCGGCGGGTGGTCGATGAAGTAATCGATGTAGACCGCGGTGTATTGCTGCCACCGCAGGTTCGCCAGGTCGGGAAAGCCGGAGGCCGGGAGGATGACCATGGCGTGGATGCCGCGGGTCTGGAGGATGGTGTCGAGTCGGCTGAGCTTGAGCCCGTTGGGGGCGATCGGGAAACGCTCGACTTTGAAGCCGAGCGCGTCGGCCCGTTCGGAGACGCCGGCGAGCACGCGTTCGTTGTAGCGGACGGCGTGCTGCGGACGGTCCGCGTCGACCATCTCGATCGCGGCGAGCACGCCCCGGAACTTCTGGCTGCGCGAGCGGCGCAGCAGCGACATGACGGTGCCGGTGAGCGGGTTGCTCTCGTAGCCGGCGGCCTTGGCGGCGGCGCGCACGCGCTCGGCCGTCTGCGGGTTGACGCGGGGGGAGCCGCGCAACGCATCCGAAATCGTGGTTCGGGAGAGCCCGAGGGTGCGGGCCAAGGTGCGCAGAGTAGGGGCGGCCATCGGGCCGATGAGAAACGCGGTTCATGCGCCGAGTTCAACGGAAAACTCCGCCGAAGGGCCGGCGTGAGCAGGCTCAATCGGGGCGCTGTATCCGAGCGCCTCGCCACGAGAAGATCGGATCGGTTGCGAGAACACCCGGCTCCTGGGGGGCCATCGTGCCCCATCGTGGCCATGGGGTGATGGCGGTTTCCTTGGGCCAAGCCGGCGTGGCCCCCGAGCGGAGCGGGCGCGCCGGATTAAAAGGGGGCGGCGGTGGCGGGATTCGAACTGTCACGCGGGAGGAGGGTTGGTCCTTCCTCGGCTTCCGGACAAAGTCGTTTCCACACCCCAATGCCCATGATCCGCAAAGCATTTGTCATGTCCGTCAACGCCGGCTGCGAGGCCGAGTACGAGCGCCGCCACCGCCCGATCTGGGCCGAGCTCGAGGCGGTGCTGAAGTCCCACGGCGCGCACAACTACTCGATCTTCCTGCACCCGGAGACGCGGCAGCTCTTTGGGTATGTGGAGATTGAGGACGAGGCCCGCTGGGCCGCGATCGCCGCGACCCCCGAGTGCCAGCGCTGGTGGACACACATGGGCGATGTGATGCCGAGCAACCCGGACAACAGCCCGGTCTCGCGTGAGCTGCGCGAGGTTTTCCATCTCGCCTGAAGTCTTCGCGTGGCGGTGCCAGCTCCGGCGGGCGGTCGCCGGCCGGGTGCCCGCCTTCGCCGCGATCGTGTCAACAGCCTGCAAAACCGTCTTCTCCCATGCCCCGATCCATCTTCTTTCGCTCGCTCACCCTGGCCTTGACGACTCTCACGTGCGCCGCCCTGCCGGCGGCCCAACCCGGCGCCGGACAACCGGCGGCCGAGGTCCGCTGGCTTGACGGCGCCGCTCCGGCGGAGCAGCCGGGCGCGACGTGGGGCCTGCCCTGGCCCAAGGGCACGCAGGCGAAGGACACTGCATTCGTCCTGCGGGGTGCGGACGGAGCCACGGTGCCGCTACAGAGTTGGCCGCTCGCCTACTGGCCCGACGGCTCGCTGAAGTGGACGGCGCATGCCATTCCCGCGGGGCAGGCGTTGCCCGCGAACGCGATGGTGGCTGCCGGCCCGGCGACGGCACCGGCCCGGCTGTTGTGCGTGCGCGAGGAGAACGGCGCCTACGAGATCGACACCGGTGTGATCGTCGCGCGGGTGGCGAAGACGGGGACCGTGCTGATTCCCCAGGTGCGGCGCGCGGACGGCGAGGTTCTGCGCAACGGCCGGCTTGTGCTGCTCCGGCAGGACGCGCCCGAGGGTGGCGCGGACCCCGAGCTCTTCGCGGGCGAGATCGCCGAGGTCGTGCTGGAACAGAGCGGCCCGGTGCGTGCGGTGGTGAAGATCCGGGGACACCATGCCGCGGCCGGACGCAATTGGCTGCCGTTTGTGGTGCGGTTGTACTTCTACGCCGGCGGCGAGGCCGTGCGGGTGGTGCACACGATCGTGTACGACGGCGACGAACGGAAGGACTTCATCCGCGGGCTCGGCTTGCGGTTCGACGTGCCGCTGCGCGGCGAGCTTCACGACCGCCATGTCCGCTTCTCGGGCGAGGGCGACGGCTTGTTCGGCGAGGCGGTGCGCACGGTGACGGGCCTGCGGCGCGATCCGGGGGCCGCGGTGCGCGCGGCCCAGATCGCTGGCGAGGCCACGCCGCCGGTGGGCACCTGGAACCCGGCTGCGGGTGGGCGCATGCAGTATGTGCCGGCCTTTGGCGACTGGAGCCTGTTCCAGTCCAGCGCCGACGGCTTCGAGCTGACGAAACGCACCGAGGAGGGCTGCTCCTGGCTCACGGCGGCGCGCGGCCAGCGTGCGGGCGGGCTCGGCTACGTCGGCACGCCGCAGGGCGGCGTGGCTTTTGGTATCCGCAATTTCTGGCAGAGTTATCCGGGTGAGCTTTCGATCCGCGGTGCAACGGGCGAGGCCGCGGAGGTGACGCTCTGGCTGTGGTCGCCGCGGGCCGGGGCGATGGACCTGCGCGGCTACCACAGCGGGGCGGGCTACAACACCTACGCCGAGCAGCTTGAGGCGATGCAGATCACCTACGAGGACTATGAGCCCGGCTTCGACAAGCCGGAGGGCGTGGCCCGTACGAGCGAGTTGTACCTCTGGACCCTGCCCGCCACGCCGTCGCGCGAGCGCCTGGCGCGGATGGCCGAGGTCGTGCGCACGCCGCCGGTGCTGACGACGACCCCGCAGTACCTCCAGTCGTGCGAAGTGTTCGGCCGGCTCTGGGCGCCGGTCGACCGCTCGACGCCCGCCCGCGCGGTGCTCGAGGACGAGCTGGACTGGTATTTCCGCTTCTACGAGGGCCAGCGCGAGCAGCGGCGCTGGTACGGGTTCTGGAACTTTGGCGACGTGATGCACAGCTACGACACCGACCGCCACGAGTGGAAGTACGACGTGGGCGGTTTCGCCTGGGACAACTCCGAGCTCTCGACCGACCTCTGGCTGTGGCTGTACTACCTGCGGACCGGCCGGGCGGACGTTTTCCGTTTCGCCGAGGCGATGACGCGCCACACGGGCGAGGTCGATGTGCACCACCTTGGGCGCTTCGCGCCGCTGGGGTCGCGGCACAACGTGCTGCACTGGGGGTGCAGCGCGAAGCAGTTGCGGATCAGCACGGCCGCCAACCGCCGCTACTACTACTATCTCACCGGCGACGAGCGCGTGGGCGACCTCATGCGCGAGCAGGTCGAGGCGGTGCGGGCGCTGGCCACGGTGCAGGCGAACCGCAAGGTCGCCCCCGACCGGGTGACGGCCGCCGACCCGAACGCGAAGGAAGTCTATGCCGGCTTCGGCACCGACTGGGGCGCGGCGGCCTCGGCCTGGCTCACGGAGTGGGAGCGGACTGGAGACGCGCGCGTGCGCGACCGGCTGCTGGCGAGCATGCGCTCGATCGCGGCGCAGCCGCACGGGTTCTTCACCGGCGGCGCCCGGCTCGATCTCGAAAGCGGGGTGTTCGCAAAGTCGGACAGCGACCGGGTGTCGGTTTCGCACCTGAGCGCGGTCTTCGGCTTGGTGGAGGTATGCGCCGAACTGGTGCAGCTCCTCGACGAGCCGACGTTCCGGCAGGCGTGGCTCGACTATTGCGTTCTCTACAACGCCCCGGCTGCCGAGCAGGCGAAGCGGTTCGGCCAGCCGTTGAAGGGGATCAGCCTCCAGCAGGGCCACTCGCGGCTGACTGCCTATGCGGCGCGGGTGACCGGCGACGAAGCGCTCGCACGGCGGGCCTGGACGGAGTACTTCCGGGCGGAAGGCGCCGAAGGCCGCGGGCAGGCGCAGCGGCACGTGGCGCAGCGGCTGACCGGCCCCGCGGTGCTGCGGCCGGTCGACGAAGCCGCCTGGGTATCCACCAACGGGACGGCGCAGTGGGGGTTGGCCACGATCCAGAACCTCGCGCTGGTCGGCGAGCAACTGCCGGAGGAGAAGCCGTGAGCGTACTGGAGCGCCGGCCGGCGGGTCTCCCCGCTGCGAAGCTTGGGGCGACCGCACCGGTGGCAACGGTCGCCGGTGGTCGCGACAGCTCTGACGGTCAGAGCAGGCCCCCGTTGTGGGTGGGGGCCGTCCTTGCAATGTGGTTCCGGCGCCGGGCGACCGGTGTGCGGACGGCCCCGCGCATACCAGTTGATTGCCGAAAACCTTCCTTTTTTAGTTTCCAATTCGAGTCCACGGCGCGCCAGCGACGTTCCCCTTTCCATTTCTCCAATCTCCACCGTCATGGGTTTCTATTTTGAAGATCACCTGAGCATGCACGCGCAGGCGGGCCTGCAGACTGAGAAGACGCTCGATGCGATCGTGCGCCGCTACCGTGGCGTGAATCCGCCGCACTCCCCGGTGTTCCGGCCGTGCGCGCGGGCGGGGATTGTTCGCGGCAAGGACTATCGCTATGTGGCGGACTTCAGCCGGGAGTTTCCGCGGGCGCGCGCGGGCGTCTTCGTCTACGCATGGGCGCGGATCTGGAGCGAGCGGGCGAGCGAGCTCAAGTTCGACCTTTCCGTGCACTGCCCGACGGTTGTGTATTTGAACCGGCAGTTCATCTTCCGGTCGACCTTCGAGGCGGAACGTTACCCGGAGAAACGACAGCACCTTGTGCTCTCGCTGGCGGCAGGCTGGAACCATGTGGTGTTGCGCTTCCGGAAGACCGACGCCGGTTTTGGCGGCATTTTCGGCACCTGGCTGGGCAAGCTCTCGTACTATTTCCTGATGCCGACCGCCGAACGGGGCGGGCAGGAGGGGTGGATCTTCACCGAGCCGTTGGCCGCCGAGTTGGCGACCATCCCGGGCCGGGATTCGACGGAGTCCGACTCCGGTGCGGTCTGGCTGCCGCGGCGGCAGTGGCCGAAGGCGCAGCAGGCGCAGGGACAGTGCCGGCGGATCTTCGGTCTCCAGCCGGGCGCTGTCGCCATCGCTTGGACTCGCGGTCTCTTCCTCGCGCCGGGACAGGGGGAGTACGTTCTCTCCGGTAGCGCGCGTGGGCCGGTCGAAGTGGTCGTGGGCGACGTGCCGGTGTTCGCCACCGAAAAGGCCGGCGCGTTCTCCGCGAGGATCCGGGTGCCGTTCGGGCATCAGGAGGTGATGGTGCGCACCCGGTGCGGATCCCGCGACTGGGGCTTCGCGCTCGGCTTCCGGCGCGGCCGCGAAGCGGTGGCGCTGGCCAGCCCGTGCAATCTCCAGGGGGCCTCGACTCCGTGGCTTTTCGCCGGTCCGCTCGACGAGGGGAAGACCGGCGAGCTCGCCGCGTTGCGCGATCTCCGCAAGCTCGTGCCCGGTCGCGACGGAGCCACCTATTGGCGGCTCGACGCTCCCGACCTGTGGGTTCGTCCCTACAACGACAACGCGCTCTACGGACGCTGGAACTACCCGCTCGGGGTGACCCTCTACGGCCTGCTGCACAGCGCGAAGCTGCTCGGCTCGGAGGAGACGCAGCGGTACCTCGTCGAGCACATGCGATTCTGTGCCGACATCTTCGACTATGCGCTGTGGGACCGCCAGCAATACGGCGGGGCGACCAACGTCCACCACCTGCTCACCAGCATCGACAGTCTCGACGACTGCGGCTCGTTCGGCTCCTCGCTGCTCGAGGTGATGAAGTACTTCGACATCCCGGGCGGCCGGGCGATCGCCGACTACGTGGCGGATTTCATCGCCAACAAACAGGTGCGCCTGCCCGACGGCACATTCTTCCGCAAGCACCTCATGCACGTCTTCCACGAGGACACCCTCTGGGCCGACGATCTCTACATGAGCGTGCCGTTCCTGTGCCGGTACTTCGAGCTCACCGGCGACACGCGCCACATCGACGACGCGGCGCGGCAGTTCCTCGGTTTCCGGAAGATGCTCTTCATCCCCGGAAAGAAGCTGATGTCGCACGTCCACGACCTGCGGCGCGGCCTGGCGACCGGCATCCCGTGGGGCCGGGGCAACGGCTGGGTGCTCTTCTCGCTCTCGGAACTGCTTGCGGTGTTGCCGCAGGACCACGCGTTGCGTGGCGAGGTGCTGGCGATGTTCCGCGAGCTTTGCACCGGGGTGCTGGCGCAGCAGGATGCCGCCGGCATGTGGCACCAGGTGCTCGACGAACACGACGCCTATCCCGAGACCTCCTGCACCGCGATGTTCGCGTATGCCTTCTCGCGCGGTGTGCAGCACGGCTGGCTCGATCAACCGGACGCGTACGTGCGCGCGGTGTTCAAGGCCTGGGAGGCGCTCAACCGCACCTCGATCGACCGGCTTGGCAATGTGCACGGCGTCTGCCGCGGTTCGGAGTTCTCCTTCACCTCCGACTACTACAAGCAGGACCTGCTCTGGAATCTCAACGACACGCACGGCATTGGCATCGTCTTGCTGGCGGGCGTCGAGGTGCACCGGCTCACGCAGTTCCTGCAACCGCGCGACACCGCCGCGGAACAGCCGACCGGAGCGCCGCGCCCGCGCCGGCGTGCGCGGCGATGAACCGAATACTGTCCGTTTGACTGTTTGGGGGATAGAAGTCCGGAGAGAGGGATCAGGGGATCGGTTGCACCCTCTCTCCGGCGCCCCCGGGCGACCACGGTGCGGGGCAAAGCCGAGAGAGGCAGGCCGCGCCGCTTTGCTGAACGGCAGGGCTACGGCGGGTTATGGGGCCGCGGAACGGATTCGTGCCGCCTCAGGCATTCGTGCGGTCGGCATAGGGTGCGAGCTTGCTCGCACCGCTCGGTGAGAACGACGCCCAACGGGCTGAGCAAGCTCAGCCCCTACAGCCGCAAGAGTCAGCGCGATCGCGGAGTCCGCGCCAAGTGCATGTCCCCCTCAAGCTTCGCGATAGGCCTGCTGCACAAACTCGATCGTGCGGGCGATCGAGGCGGGATGGGTGTTCTCCAGCAGGATGTCGATCGGCTGCGGCTGCGTCTTCAGCCACTGGAACACCTTACGGTAGTTGAGGCGGCCCTGGCCGGCGGAGAGTTCGCGGAAGGCGCCGTTCTCGATCGTGTAGTCCTTGGCGTGGAGGATGCGCACGTGTTCGCCGAGGAGGCGATGGGCGTCGTCGAGGATCGAGGCTTCTTGGTCGCAGTTGCTCGACCAGAGGAGGTTCACGGGGTCGTAGATGACCTTGAGGTGAGGCGAGGCGATCTCGTCCACCAACCGGCGCAGCCGCTGCGGCGAGGAGATCACGTAACGCTCGACCGCCTCGATGCAGACGATGGCGTCGCACTGCTCCGCCTCGCGCACGAGTTCGCGCACGCTCTCGAGCACGATGCCGAAGGCCTCGTCGCCGCCGTTGTCGGGGTGGCGGGAGTAGTCGGAGTTGAGCGAACCGGTCTCGGTGCCGACGATCGGGCAGCCGAAGGCCTTGGCGGCGCGCAGGTGGTGCTTGAAGCGCGCGAGCTGCGGGCGGCGCGAGGCGGCGTCGCGGTCGCCGAGGTTGATGTAGCAGCCGAGCACCGAAATGTGGATGCCGTGGCGGCGGAAAGTCTCGCGCACCTCGGCGGCGAAGGCGGGGTCGATGCTGGCGGTGTCGTTGTCGAAGCCGGCCAGCGCCTTCACGGGCGCGAGCTGGATGCAGTTCAGACCATGGCTGGCGATCTGACGGGCGAGTTCTTCGACGGGCAGTTTGCCGAAATCGTGGGCGCGGACTCCGAGGTTCATGGGAATGGCGTTGGGGGATGAAAGCGTGAGCGGAAAGAACGCCGGCTGCGGTGGTCGGCGGCGAGCGACCCGTTGCCGGACAGTCTGGAGGATCGGCTCAGGGCGTGGCGGAAGGTCGGGTGGCGGTGAACGCTGTTGGCTTTTCCGCGCGCAGGGAGGACCGGTCTTCGACCGGTCGCCTTGGGCGTGAGTCGAAAGGGGCGGTATGATCAGTGCCAGGCCTGATCCGTTGACCGTGCCAGACGTGTCCGGTCGGAGACCGGACCTACAGATCGAGTGACGGTCGCGTGATGATTTCCGCGGCGCTGAGTTCGGCGACGGCGGGGCCGTCGTTCTCGCAGAGTTGGGCGGTGGGCGGCAGGAAGATCGGTGCGCCGCGCTGGAGAGGCAGGATCTCGACGGTGAGCTCGCCGCCGGTCTTCAGCAGGTCGGCGTGGCGGGCGAGGCCGATCTCCAGCGGTTCGCCGTTGTAGAAGTCGTCCATGATGAAGGTGTCGCCGATCTTCACGCGGGCGACGTCGCCGCGGTAGTGGAGGCGCAGCAGTGGATTGGCGGAGAGATCGAGGGCGGCGGGGAGCTTGATGCGCCAGACGGCGGCGGCCGCGAAGTCAGCATCGCGCGGCGCGGCGGCGACGGGGGTGACGCACTTGCTGCCGAGGGCGATGGTGCGCGGCGGACCGGCGGGGCGGAGCCGCTCGATGGCGACGGGCGTGGTGGTGGCGGTGGGGAGGGTTGAGGCGAGCGGGGCGAAGAGCTGAGGCACGTACTGCTCGCCGAGGTCGAGACCGTCGGAAGGGAAGACGCGGAGATAGCGGAACGGCTCGGTGCTTTCGGTAGTTACGCGGATCCGGTCGCCATCGAAGGCGAGCGTGTCGGGCGAGAGCGAGAGGAAGAGCCGCTCTCGGTTGCGGTAGGGGCCGCGCCAGAGGGCGAGCGAGTCGGCTTCGCTGAGCAGGACGATCTGGATCTCGTGATCGTCGGTGGTGCGAAGGGAGATCGCGGTGTCCGGGAGCGGTTTGATGTCGGAGAAGACGCGGCGGTCCTCGGGCATCTGGCAGGCTCGGTGTTGGATGGTGCCGGCGATGCCTTCTCCTTCGAAGGCGAACTCGGCGGGGATGCCGGGTGTCTCGGCGAAGACGAAGGTGCGCGTGGCGCCGTCGTCGAGGACGGTGAGCGGCTGCGCGGTGGCGTAGGCGAGGGTGACGCCGTGGCCGAGGTCGAGGTTGAACGGCCAGAAGAACGCGGCGCCGGTGGGCACGGTGATCGGCTGGGACGGGAACGTGAGGCCGAGGGGCGCGAGCGTGAACTGCACGTCGCTCTTCGGCGGAAGCGTGCGGCCGCGTTCGTGGTTGTTCACGAAGAGGAAGCCGCGATGGCCGTCGGAGCGGGCGGACCAGCGGAGCGTGGCGACATCGTCGCGGCCGGCGGGACGTTGGTCGGGCAGGGCGACGGCGGTGCGGGCGAGCGCGGCGCCGAAGCTTTGGAGGAAGAGGTGGAGGCGACGGAGCCGGTGGTATTGCGGGCGGACCTGGCCGTACTGGACGAGTGGAGACTGGAAGTCGTAGTTGAGCACGGGCAGGTCGTTCCAGTTGGTCATGGTGGTGGACTGGTCCTCCATGAGCGTCGAGAGGCGGCCGACGGGGTTGGTGCCGCCGTGGTACATGTAGTAGCCGGGCGAGGTGCTGCCGGAGCCGAGCTTGATCAGGGTGGTCGACTCGATGTCGAGCGGGTCGACGAGGATGCGGCGGTGGTAGGCGCTCATCATGCCGCCGCCGATCTCGCAGGTGAGGTAGGGGTAGCGGGCGATGTCGGGCGCGTCGCGGGTCTCGCGGCGGCCGAGGGCCTCGTTGGCGATGTTGGCGTCGGTGCGCAGGGTGGAGAAGTGGAAGCCGGCCCAGTAGTTGCCGGGCATGGCGGTGAGCTCGCGGTCCCAGAAGCCCTCGGCGTAGACTCCGTAGAGCGGGAGGATTTCGCCGAAGGGCATGGGCGTCTTCAGCTCGGGCCAGCCGGTGCGGGTGTAGAGCGGGGTGTCGAGACCGGCCTCGCGGGCGATGCGCTTGAGCGTGAGCAGGTGCTCGGCGGGGCCGCGGTATTCGTTCTCCAACTGGATGCCGATGACGGGGCCGCCGTCCTTCCAGAGCAGGCTGCTGAGCTGGGCGGCGATCTGCCGGTAGAGCTTGGTGGCGCTGGCGAGGTAGGCGGGGTCGTCGGTGCGGGCCTGGCCGCGGGCGACGATCCAGTCGGGCAGGCCGCCGTTGCGCACCTCGCCGTGGCACCACGGGCCGCAGCGCACGATGACGTGGAGGCCGGCTTCCTGCGCGGTCTCGACGAAGCGGCGGAGGTCGTGGTTGCCGGCCCAGTTCCACTCGCCCTCGGTCTCCTCGTGGTGGATCCAGAAAACGTAGGTGGCGACGATGTCGATGCCGCCGGCTTTCATCTTGAGGAGCTCCTCGCGCCACTCGGCGGCGGGGTAGCGCGAGTAGTGGAACTCGCCCATGACGGGCGTCCACGGCTCACCGTTGCGGAGGAGACACTGGCTGTCGGCGGCGATGGTGGTGTCGGCGGGGTTGGCGGCGGTGCCGAGGTTGAATCCGGTCTCCGGAGCTGCCGGCGGGACGAGCGTGACGGTGAGCGGCGCGGCGGCGAGGGAGGTGGCGGCGAACAGGGGAAGGAGGAGGCGTTTCATTGGGCGGCGGGAGTCTCGGGGCGCGGGGTGCCGAAGTCGGGAGTGCCGTCCTCGCGCCAGCGGATGGACTGGACGCGGGTGTGGCGGTTGGGGTCGCGGAGCGGGTCGCCGACGATGTCGCGGTAGTTGCGCGCGTGGTAGACGAGGAGGTCGGTCGTGCCGTCTTCGGCGACGGTGAAGTTGTTGTGGCCGGGGCCGAAGATGCCGGCGGTCTCGTTGGTGGCGAAGACGGGAGTGGGCGACTTGTGCCAGGATTTCGGATCGAGGAGGTCGGCGTCTTCGGAGGCGGTGAGCAGGCCCATGCAGTACTCGGCGCCGGTGCCAGCGGCGGAGTAGGTGACGAAGACGCGGCCGTGGCGGACGAGGACGGCGGGGCCCTCGTTGACCTCGTAGCGGACCTTTTCCCAGTCGAACTCGGGACGGGAGAGCCGGACGGGCGTGCCCACGATGGCGGTCGGCGAGGCCATCTTCGCGAGGTAGAGGTCGGTGTTGTTTTTCACCGACGGGTCGCGCTGGGCCCAGACGAGGTAGCGGGCGCCGCGGTGCTCGAAGGTGGTGGCGTCGAGCGCGAAGGTTTCCCACTGGGTGCGGAGCTTGCCGCGCTCGATCCACTCGCCCTCGAGTGGGTTGGCGGCGGAGTTCTCAAGGACGTAGATGTGGATGTCCCAGATCTTCTCGGCGGCACCGGCCGCGAAATAGATGAACCATTTGCCGTCGATGTGGTGAAGTTCCGGAGCCCAGATGTGGGCGCCCATCGGACCGGTGGCGTGCTTCTGCCAGATGGTCTTGGGTTCGGCGGCGGCGAGGCCGGCGATGGTCGAGGCGCGGCGGAGTTCGAGGCGGTCGTACTCTGGCGCGGTGGCGGTGAAATAGTAGAGGCCGTCGCTGTGGCGCAGGATGAACGGGTCGGCGCGCTGCGGGATCAGCGGGTTGGGGTAAGTGGTAACGGGGGCGGCGGTATCGGCGGCCAACGAGCCCGAGGCGGCGGCACCGAGGAGCAACAGAACGGAGAGAAAAACAGGGTGGGGCATGGCGAACTCCGACGTTGGCAGACTGCTTTTCTCCCGCAACCCAGGGTCGCTCTTACAGTCAAGCCGGCGCGATGAGTGGCGAGGAAACGGGGAACTGCGGCTCGGAACTTGCGCCGCGCGTGGCGCTGCGGGTGAATCGATGCCGGCCATGAGCAACGATACCGCCACCGCCGTGCACGCATCCCTCGCCACGAGGGCCGAGCTGCTGCGTCACCACGATCCGGAGCGGGTGCAGGGGTATTGCCGCGGCTGCGAGAAGCATGGGCGGTTCTGGTCGTGCCCGCCGTTCACGGCCTCGCCGCTCAGGGGCTTCCCGGAGTGGACGCATGCGGTGATCGTGTGCCGGCAGACGCCGATCGGTCCCGGGACGACGCGGGAGCAACTGGTCGAGCGGTTTCTCGCGGAGCGCGTGAGCTTCGCTGGGCAAATGCGCCGGTTGGAAACGTGCTTCCCGCAGGTTACGGCGCTGGTCGCCGGCCATTGCTCGGGCTGCACGGAGTGCACGCGCAGCGAGGGGAAACCCTGTCGCGCGCCGGAACGGCTTCGGTACTCGCTGGAGGCGGTCGGGTTCGACGTCACCGGCCTGGCCGAGGGGCTGGCCGGCGTGAAGATCCACTGGTCGAAAAGCGGGGTGCCCGACTACCTGACGACCGTGGGCGCGCTGCTTTGCCCCGAGGCAGGAGTCGCGATGCAACTGCGTGGCGAGGCGGCGGCGAGAGCGAGGTGAGCTTCGGCGACGCGTTTGCGGGCGAAAGCCCCGGAGGCTTTCGCTAAGGGACGGGCTTTCGCTAAGGGACGGACGGCTTCGGCGAGAGGGTGAGCCGGTCGAGCACGATGCCCGGTTCGAGGCCCCAGATGCGGAGCGTGTGACGACCGGCGGCGGCTGCGGGAAGCGTCGTTTCGGCGATGCGCTCGTTGTCGAGCACGGCTTGGCTCCACTCGGGGCCGCCGTCGGCGCGGGGCAACTCGACGAGTTGCGGCGGTTGGTCGTCGAGGGCGACGGCGAGGCGGAGCGCGTCGCCGGCGAGGGCGTGCGTGGGCAGAAGATGGAGGCGCAGTACGAACGAGCCGGCGGTGGACAGGTCGATCGCGTAGTCGACGCGCGGTGCGGTGGTCACAGCGGCCGAGGTGCGTGGCGGAGCGGTGAATGGCAGGACGGTGAGGGCGCGGCCGCTGCGGCCGAGTCCGGGAACCGCAGTCCAGACGGCGCCGGAGGCGGCGGGCGTGGAGGCCGCGAACGAGTCGGCGGGGCGGGCGATGGTGGCCTCGAAACTCTCACGAGTTTCGCTACGGGGAGCTGCCGCATCGAGAGGCGGCGGGGCCCACGGGGCGATGCGCATGGAGGCCCATTCCGAGGAGGCGGGCTCGAGGTTCATGAAGCCGCGCCATTTGCCGCCGGCCACCTGCTCGTTGAAGAAGCGGGTTTCGGCGGCGAGGCGCGCATCGGCGGCGCGGGCCGTGTCGAGCTGGCCGCGTTCGCCGGCGAAGTAGCGTTCGTTGGCGAGGGCGGAGCCGACGACTGGGTAGAAAACGAGCTCGTAGAAGGCGTCCTGCTGAGCGGCGGGAATGGCGGCGCGAAGCTTTTCGGCGCGCTCACGCAGATCAGCGAAGGCGGTGAGGCGTGCTTGAACCTCGGAGTCGGTGAGCGGGCTCGGTTTGTACGGCTCCTTCGGCAACCACCACTGCAAGTGCTCGGGCTTGCGTGGAAAATTGAGGCGGTAGTAGTCGGCGAGCAGGGAGGCGATGGCGGGCGCGTTGTCGGGGCCGAAGTTGCGCGTGGCCCAGTCGGGGAGGAAGGAGTCGAGATTCTCGGGGCGCCAGTGGTCGATGTCCCACGCCATCCGGAGGAAGAACTCGGTGGGGATCTCGGCGGGTTTGAGGTCGCCGACGTTGACGATCCAGAGGCGGTCGGCGCCGTGGTCGTAGGCCTTGCGCATCTCCTCCCAGATGAGCGCGGGCGGCGTGGTGCAGAGCCAGAGGTAGGAGAGCGGGCGGCCGAGGTAGGAGACGTGGGAGTAGACGCCGAAGCCGCCGGTGCGGGCGCGCTCGGCGGGTGTGGCGAAGTTACGGATATAGCCGAAGTTGTCGTCGGGCCAGACGATGGTGACATCGTCGGGCACGCGCAGGCCCTGTCGGTAGAGGTCGAGCACCTCCTTGTAGGCGCAGAAGATCTGCGGCACCTGCTCGACGTCTGGCGAGAGGTGTTGCGCGAGGAGGGCGCGCTGGTCGGCGAAGATCTGCTCTAGGGTGGCGATGCGCTCGGCATCGGTCTTGGGGCCGACCATGGCGGAGTCGTGGATGCCGCGCATGCCGAGGGTGAAGATGGACTCGTAGCGGGCGTTGCTGGCGATGCGCTCCTCCCAGTAGGAGCGGACGCCGGCGCGGTTGGCGAGGTAGTTGTAGTCGTCTTTCGGAGCGGTCCACTCGCGGACGTTGTTGCGCAGCATCGGCTCGGCGTGGGAGGTGCCCATGACGATGCCGTAGGTGTCGGCGAGGCGGGCGTTGGCCGGATCGGAGTTGAAGGCGCGGGTGCAGGCGTGCATCGCGGGCCAGAGGGTGTTGCCCTTGAGGCGTAGGAGCAGCTCGAAGACCTTCGCGTAGGTGTTCGGGCCGATGTCGCCATATTCCGGATCGAAGGTCTGGGCGGCCCAGGGCTGGAGGCCCCAGTCCTCGTCGTTGAGGAAGATGCCGCGGTACTTCACCGAGGGCGGGCCGAACCGGTGTGTGCCGGCGGCGAGCACGAGGCTGTCGTGGTGGGCAATCGGCACATCCGCCCACCAGTGCCACGGTGACACGCCGATCGCGGCGGAGATCTCGTAGAGGCCGTAGATCGTGCCGCGGCGGTCGCTGCCGGCGATGACGAGGGCGTGGTCGACTCCGGGAAATGGTTGTGCGACGGTCTGGATGACGAAGCTTTCCCACGCTCCGGCGAGCGCGCGGAGGTCGATCTTCCCCCTGGCGGCGAGTCGGTCGAGCAGCGGGCTGCGGCCGGCGATGCCGACGAGGACGATGGCGCGCGCGGTCGGCGGGAGCGTCGTGAGCGTGGTCGGCGCGGTTCCGGAGGCGCGGGTGATGTCGGCGGCGAGATCGTTGGCGGCGCGGGCGACGGCGGGATCAATGCCGGGCTCGAGAATCAGTGGTGCGACTGTGCCGGGAGCGACGAGCGGGAAGTCGGCGGGCGTGGGCGCGGTGGCGAGGGCCAGCGGTTCGGCCGCAAGCGGGTGCAGCGAGATGAATACAAGTGCCAGGAAGAGGCCGAGGGAGGCACGTTTCCAAGTATGACCGGTCTTCGACCGGTCGCGTTCGGCGGTGCGGGGGAGCGAGCGTGAGTATGAGGAGTCCAGTCGGAGACTGGACCTGCCGGGTGTGGGGGCCGGCAAGGGAGGGAGGGGCATGCTGGCCGAGTTACGGGGCGAGCTGAACGTAGGTTGGCGCGTCGCGGTCGCAGGTGAGGCGACCGTCCTGTTCGTGGAGTTCGACGACTTGGATCGAACTGCGGCGGAGGGCGAGCGAGTCCTTGTCCTCGGGGCGGATCGTGCCGGCGCGGCCGGGGTGCGTGAAGTAGTAGAGATAGGCGCGGTCGCCGCTGACGACGACTGCGGCGTGGCCGCCGTTGACGCCGTCGTCGGTGCCGGTGCCGGGCGAGGCGAGGAGATCCTCGGGCTGGGGTGTCCAGTGCTCGAGGTCGTCGGAACGGAAAACGGCGAGGCCTTTCCAGAGGTCGACGAGCATCCAGTGGTGGCCGCGCCAAGTGAAGACGAACGGGCCTTCGCCGGGGCGGCCGGCGACGTCGGTGCATTTGCCGCGGTCGGTCCAGGTGACGAGATCGGGACTGTCGGCGAAGTAGGTGGATTTGCCGTCGCGTTCGTTGTTGTACCACATCCGCCAGCCGCCGGAGGGGAGCGGGTGCACGCAGGCGTCGATCACGCGGTCCGAGGCGAGTTGGAGCGGCTGCGGATCTCGCCAGGTGCGCAGGTCGGTGCTGGTGAGGCGGACGAGGGTGCGCGGGTGCTTCCAGTCTTCGAACACACCGGGGACGACGGTGAGGAACAGGTGGTGGAGCCCGGCGGCATCGGTCACGATGTCGGGCGCCCAGTGCGTGGGCTCGGTGCCACCGATCGCGGGCGGGAGTTCGATGTCGGCCGTGCCGAGGTAGGACCAGTTGGCGCCGTCGGCCGACTCGGCGATGCCGATGCGGCAGCCGTGAACCCAGGCGACGCCGGAGAGACCGGGCTGGTTGGCGCGGCGGTTGGTGTAGAACATCCACCAGCGGGAGACGTGGGGGTTCCAGACGACGATCGGATCGGCGGCGCCGTCGAAGACCGGGTCGCGGAAAAGTGGTTTTGAGGCGACGGTGCCGGCAGGCGGCGGATGGGGTGCGGCGTCGGCGGCGAGAAGTGCTGGCACGAGGAAAGCGACGAGCAGGTTCAAGAATCCGGCACGTGGGCGAATCATGCCCGCATCGTGCTTGGCGGGGCGAGGACCGCCACCCCGTGGTCGCTCGCACCGTCAGAACACCGATGGCATCCGGGCGCGCGAAGGTTCAGGCTCCCTCATTGTCGCAATGGCAAGATCATCGCGGCGAACGGTCGGCCCCCTGCTCGACGGGGGGAGTGAACGGAAGAGCGGGCTTCCCGTCAGGCGAGGGCCCGCCTCACCGTGGGTCGAACTTGCTGTTGTCGATCGGGGCCTCCTCGGGCGCGGACCCGTCGGGTGCGGCGATCGTGAACGTGCCGTAGAGACGGATATCCTCCGACGACGCGCCGAGCATCGCGGTGAACCGGCCGGGCTCGACCGTCCAATGCCGCGCGCGGTCGTAGAGCTCGAGCTCGGCGCGGCCGAGGGTGAAGGTGACGGGTTTCGTCTCGCCAGGCGCGAGGCTCACGCGGGCGAAGCCGCGCAGCGCCTTGTCGTAGGTGGTGACGGAGCTGTAATCGTCGCGCAGGTAGAGTTGTACGACCTCGTCGCCGGCACGAGTGCCGGTGTTGGTGATGTCGGCCGTGACGGTGACCGCGGCGGAGGGCAGGTTTTGGCGCTCGGGCGTGAGGCGGAGGTTGGCGTACCTGAAGGTCGTGTAGCTCAGGCCGTGGCCGAACGGGTACAGCGGGCCGAAGACCTGGCCGAAGTCGCGGTCCTGCGAGCCGGGGCGGGCGGGGAAGTTCAGCGGGATCTGGCCGACGCTCTTCGGGAACGTGATGGGGAGGCGTCCCGAGGGATTGAAGTCGCCGCAGAGCACATCGGCCAGCGCCGCGCCGCCCTGCTCGCCGGGGAACCACAGCTCGACGATGGCGGGCACGTGCTTCTGCGCCCAGTTGACGCTGAGCGGACGGCCGTTGCTGAGCACGAGCACGAGCGGCTTGCCGGTGGCGTGGAGCGCGCGGAGGAGCTCCTCCTGGTGGCCGGGCAGATCGAGGCTGATGCGGCTGGCGGATTCCTGGCTGATCTCCTCGGTCTCGCCGAGCACGGCGACGATCAGGTCGACACCGGCCGCGGCGGCGACGGCGACGTCGATCCGCGCGCGGGCGGCGGCGGAGAGCGGCTCTTTGAACGTGTCGCTTTCGGGAAAGTTCTCGTCGACCACGTCGCAGCCCTTCTCGTACTTCACCTCGACGGCGGGGCCGAACTTCGCGCGCAGGCCGGCGAGCGGGGTGATGTAGTCGAGCCGTTGCGGGCCGTAGCGCGACCACCAGCCGCGGGCGTCGTCGGCGAGCGGGCCGGCGACGAGGACTTTCTTCAATTTCGCGCGGTCGAGCGGGAGCGCGTTGGCCTCGTTCTTGAGGAGGACGATCGATTCGCGGGCGGCGCGCGCGCTGACGGCCGCGGCGGCGGGATCGGCGAAGAGCGTGGTGGCGGCGGCCGGATCGCGGTAGGGCGCGTCGAAGAGGCCGAGCCAGAACTTCACGCGGAGAATGTCGCGCACGCGGGCGTTGATCGTCGACATGGGCAGCTTGCCGTCGCGCACGAGCTGGCGGAGCGGTTCGCCGTAGGCCTCTGGCGCGGTGAAGTTGGTGCGGATGTTCAGGCCGGCGTCGACGGACTGGCGGATCGCCTCGGCGGGCGTGGCGGCGACGCGGTGCTTGGTGTGGATGAACTCGACGGCGGCGCTGTCGGAGACGACGTAGCCGTTGAAGCCGTATTCGCGGCGCAGGATGTCGGTGAGGAAAAGGCGGCTGCCCTCGACGGGCACGCCGTCGTAGTCGTTGTACGATGCCATCACGCCCAGCGCGCCGGCGTCGCGCACGGCGGCGCGGAACGGCGCGAGGTGGAGCTCCTGGATCTCGCGCCAGGTGGCCTGCGGGTCGGTGCGCGCCTCGCCGTCGCGACCGCCCTTCGGGATGCTGTAGACAGCGAAGTGCTTGAGGGTGGAGACGACGTGTTCGCCCTGGATGCCGCGCACCTGCGCGAGGCCGTACTGTGTGACGAGGTACGGTTCCTCGCCGTAGGCCTCGGTGGTGCGGCCCCAGCGCGGGTCGCGGGCGAGGTCGAGCACGGGCGAGTAGACGTTGGTGTAGCCGAGGGCGCGCGCCTCGCGGCCGGTGATGCGGCCGATCTCGGCGACGAGCGGCACGTCGAACGTGGCGCCGACGGCGAGCTGTGCCGGGAAACTGGTGGCCTTCGAGTGGAGCAGGCCGCGGATGCCCTCGTTGGTGAAGTCGACCGGGATGCCGAGGCGTGTTTGCTCGACGAACCAGCGCTGCACCTCGTTGATCGCCTGCGTGTGGAGCGACCACGGCAGATCGTGGACCGGGTCGGCGAAGTTGCGCGTCCACCCCTCGTTGCCATTCATGTGCTCGTCGATGTTGCCGATGCCGTCCTTCCAGAACGCGGTCTTCCACGCCTCGGTCGGCAGCTCGTCCTGCAACACGCGCGGGAAGCCGTAGAGCGTGGTCATCTGCGCGGTCTTCTCCTCGAGCGTCATGCGCGAGAGCAGGTCGTCGATGCGCGCGTCGACGGGCAGCGTCGGGTCCTCGTACGGGTCGCGCACACCGTTCTTGTTCAGGTCGATCCAGCCGTCGCGGTAGAGCGCGTTGGCGGGCGCGGCGCCGGGGACGAAGAATTCCGGTGGCGGCGGGGTGGCGAGAAGGGTGGCCGCAGCGAGCGGCAGGATGGCGAGAACGGAAGGAGGGGTGGCGCGCATCGGTGCAGGAAGTTGTGCTCTTGGCCCGAAACTAGTCATCGCGGTGAGCACGGCGAGCGCCGCCATGATTGACGGTGGGAATGGCCGCGCCGCGGTGCAAAGGGCGCAACGGACGGGCCACCCCCCGTGATGCGGCGGTGGTGCGATGCGCAGGCGATGGGTTGCGCATGATCGTGATGATAGGCTGGGTCACGAACATCCAATACGGCCTGCTGCGCGGCGTGAACGACATGCCCGCGCAGGCGCGCCAACGGGCGACGCTCCTAGAGAAACGCCGGATGCACGTGGATCTGCTCACCTACAACCCGACCGGTCCGGGCCTGAGCGGCGTGGCCTACGAGCCGCCCCCGCGCGAGACCGTCGGCGTGTTCCTCGACGAACTGCACGCCCGCGGGATCGTCGCCCATTTCCGCCGCCCCCGCGGCGCCGCGATCGACGGGGCGTGCGGGCAGCTCAGGGCGAGGGCGGGAGGCTGAGATTTGCGTTCTCCCTGCGGAAGAGTCTGCGAGATCGCGGATTTCGGAATGCGGATTGGGCGGCAGCCGGAAGAAGGTTCAGTTCCCGTTTTAGGTCGAGAGACGGGTGGCTTCGACGAAGGTGCTCCATGCGCGAACGAATGAGTCGGTCTTCGGGGCGCTGCTAAAGGTGTAGCACTCTTCCAATCCGCCAGGAGACTTCAGGGTGAACTCACCGTAGCGTACCATGGGTATCTCGTGGTTGCCGGCGAAGCGGCGGTCCCGCGATCCGTCCTTGTTACACTTCGCCCACGTTTGCCCGACCACTTCGGCATCGGCAGGCACCGTTTCACTTTCGATGAAGCGTGTCGTCTTGGGGTGCAGCGAGACATCCCTGTATTCCAGCAGGGCAAAGCGGTCGGCATTCTCGAAGTAGAGAATGAAGGCTGGGTAGAGATAGAGGGTTCCACCATTTGCGTTTTCCAGCACCGGGAACGGGCCTGGGTGGTCGATTTCGATCACGTCGACGCTACCCATCCGGAATGTGACGGGTTGGCGTGTGACTGTCGTGTCTGCGAGCGTTCGTTCGCGTGCACGGTCGTTTGACCGATGTGAGGTGGTGTCCCAGATCCGACGTGACTGGGCGAGCTGCATGAACTCTGCGCACAATGCGCCGAACGCCGTGGCAACTGAGGCGGGCACTGCGACTTCGGTTTGCAGGTGCGACAATCGCTCCTGCTCCTCAAGTTCAGCACGTCGAGCGGAACACTCCTCGGCAGCGAGCGCGAGATGTCGGAACTTCTCCTTGAAGAGCCTGCGGAACAGGAATCCGTTATTCCATCGTTCGTACCGGCCGACTTCACGGGCCTCCTGCCGTTTCGCATCGGTGAGTTCGTTCTCGATCTGTGCGTGCTCAAGCCGGGCTTCGGAAAGCAGATTCTTGAATTCGCGGAGACTCGGGGAGGTAAGTGATTCGCATGCGGCGCTGCGGACTTCCCGTGCACCGTTCGGTGGAGAGTGTCCCCAGGGCGGTTCAGTAATCCCGCCTGATTGACTATCGGAGGATGGTGGGCGGTCTGGGGAGTGACCGTGCAAGGGCTCGCGGTATGAGATGCCGGTGCCGGGAACGCGGGCAGTGAGCGCAGTGCCACCTGGACCATTGGTAATCCGGAATACACCGACTCCCACCGAAGTCGTGATGCCCGACGGGCCAAGAGTTAGGCGGATGCCCGGGAACGGGCTGAAGGATTTGCGGAAGCGCCAAGCCATAGGTGATTTTGCTGACTGACTCGCTGTCCGTTGGGCGGAAGCGACTTCAGGTGTTTTGGGGATACTGAGTCAGGAGTGGGCGAAGGTTCTGCGAAGGCACTGTTGCCACTTCATCAGTTCGAGTCCCCGCCCCCTGATGGGCGCAGCTCTCGCAGATACTGGAGCAGCTTTCCCATCTCCTTGTCGGCGTCGTGCCACCAGTCGGTGGACCAGATGCGGTGGAGCCTCCAGCCGAGGCCTTCGAGGATGAGCTGGCGGAGCTTGTCGCGGTCGCGGGCGGTGGCGGCGCGGTGGTAGGTCGCGCCATCGCACTCGATGCCGAGCAGGTAGCGGCCCGGCGCGGTCGGATCGACCGCCGCCAGATCGATCCGGTAGCCGGAGCAGCCGACCTGGTGATGTACCTCGTAGCCGGCGGAGCGGAGGCGGTCGGCGACCAGCTTCTCGAACTCGGAATCGGCTTCGGCCGATCCCGAGGCGGTCGTCGCGGCAGCCAGCGCCCGCGGGCCGCGTTCGGCGTAGTCGAGGAACAACTTGAGGTCGCGCACGCCGCGGGCCCGCGTGCGGGTGAGGTCGATCTGGTCGGCGCGCAGTCCGCTGAAGACTAGCACCTCGTGTTTGGCTCGGGTGATGGCGACGTTGAGGCGGCGCTCGCCGCCGTCGCGGTTGAGCGGACCGAAGTTCATGGCGACCTTGCCCGCCTCGTCCGGCCCGTAGCAGATGGAGAACAGGATCACGTCGCGCTCGTCGCCCTGCACATTCTCCAAGTTCTTGACGAATACCGGTTCGCCCTCGACCGGCGGCTCGTCGCCGAAGTGGCTCTCGATCTCCGGATATTTGCGGCGCTCCTCGTCGAGGAGGTTTTCGACGAGCTGTTGCTGCGGCAGGCTGAAGGTCACCACGCCATAGGAACGGCGGGGCCCGCCAGTGGCGCGCAGGTGAGTGACGAGTTCGTCAACCAATGCGCGGGCTTCGCCCAGATTGGTGCGTGACTTGCCTTTGTCGTAGCGCGCTTGCGGCAGGTGCTTCATCCGAACGCCGCCCAGGCCCGATTCGGGCGAGGGGAAGGTGAGCAGATCGTTTTCGTAGTACTGGCGGTTGCTGAAGGTGATCAGGCCCTCGTGCCGGCTGCGGTAGTGCCACTGCAGGTGTTTGTGGCGCACCTGATGGCTCATCAACTCGTCGAGCACGCTTTCGAGGTCCTTGTGCGTCTCCGGCGTGAGGTCGTCCTCGTCGTCGTTGCTGCTGCCGAAGAAGTTGGTCGGCGGAAGCTGCTTGGGGTCTCCGACCATGATCAGCTGTTTGCCACGCGCGATGGCTCCGATCGCGTCCCAGACCGGGATCTGCGACGCCTCGTCGAAGATAACCAGATCGAACGTCTCGTGCGTGGCCTCGAGGTATTGGGCGACCGAGAGCGGACTCATGAGCACGCATGGCTTGAGCCGCGGTAGCAGCTTCGGGATGCCGGCGAGGAGCTTGCGCACAGGGATATGGCGCATGCGCTTGCCGAGTTCCTTGCGCAGCAGTCCGATCTCCGCCTTGGGCACCTCGGCGATTCCTTGGTCGCGCGGGATGCCGGCGGCCAAGCGGGCTCGGATGAGTTCGCGCGACAGCGAAGCGATCTTCTCGTCCAGTTCGCGGAAACGCTCGATGCGTTCGTCGTGTTCACGGCCGAAGAACTCCCGCAAGGCGGGTTCCCGTTCGATGAGGCTGAACAGCAATGCGCGGCGGAAACTTCGCTCGAACAACGCGGGCACTTCCAACGTCGCTCCGTCCGGCAACTCCAGTGCGGCGATGACCGGCGCGAGACCGGTTCCGACCGCTGCCCGGCGCGCCTTCTGCCAGGAACACCATTCGCGGATCTGCCTCCAGTCAGCGGACACGCGCTCGGCGAGCGTGCGCACCGCCGCGAGATGGTCCGGGGCCTCGTCCACGATCTCGCGGCGCAGCTTCACCTCGGCTGCGAATCGCTCCAAGGTTGCCGCGAAAGCGTCCAATGCTTCGCGATAGCGCGACAGGCGCAGTCCGATGGTGGTGCCGGCGGCATAGGCCGACGAGCCTTCGGCGAACAGGGCGGCGAGGAGCTGCCGGAGTTGCCCCAGCCAGACGAGGTCGTCGCCCGCGCAGGCTAGCATGCGGGCATGGAGCGCCTCGCCCCACGTCCGGGCTCGGGCCATCGCATCAGGTTCTGGCTCTCCATTTGCCCAAACAGTGCCAAGGCAGGCCTGGGCAACGGGCGCGGCGGCGGCGAGCTCGGCGGTCAGCGCGCGCAGGCGCAACGCGTCGTCGAGGTGCTCGCCCAACTTCGCCGCCTCCGGGCGGGATTGATCCGGGCGGGCCGTGCGGAGCACTCGGCGCACGCCGCCGATGCGGAGCCACTTCATCAGGAACCACGACGACTGGGCCGAAGTCCACTTGGCTTTCAGGGCATCGAGATCGAGGGCGAGAAGCTTGGCCTCGTCATAGCCGCCCAACCGTGAGCGTACCGCGGCGCGCTCGCGAACGACGGAAATCCACCGGTCGAGATCGGCCGCCAGTTGGCGCCACGGCGTCGTGGCGAAGGCCGGTCCGACCGGCTCCGGCGATGCAAGGCTTTCGGTCAAGGCGCGCAGATCCTGCAATTGGCGATGCGACACGGACTCGCCCGGGCAACGCAGCCAAATCCGTAGTTCGTGGGTGGCGGTCGCGGTGAGAGCCGTCTGATCGGCCAAGGTGCGGATGAGCTCCGGCGTACGCTCGGCCCAGGTCGGCGACCACTCCTCGCAGGCCAGCGAGGCCAGCGGGTGATCGTGCAAGGGCATGACGGCGCGCGAGCGCTCCTGGAGTTGGCGGGCGAGCAACCTCGTGTTGTCCAGCTCGGCGGCGGTCGTTTCGAGGAGGTTCGCCCAAGCGTCCAGCCGCACGGTCGTCTCGTTCTGCCGAGGCAGGAGGTAGTCGAGGCAGGCGTGCGCACTGAGGCCGCAGGGCGCGCACCGGTGCAGGGCGCGAGTGTAGTCGTTGAGCGCGGCGCGCAGGCGCTCGAGCTCGGCGGTGCGACGCTCCCAATCGCCCGCGCTTGTCTCGGCCATGAACTTCAGGCTGCGGTCGAATTGTGCCAGCACGTCGGCCTTGCCGATCTTGTTGGAGTGCAGTTCGAGGCAGAACGGCTCGAGCCCTTCCTCGCGCAGGCGCCTGTGCACGACATCGAGCGCAGCGCGTTTCTCGGCCACGAAGAGCACGCGCTTCCCGTGCGCCAGGCAGTGGGCGATGATGTTGGTGATCGTCTGCGATTTTCCGGTACCGGGCGGACCTTCGAGCACGAAGTCGTGGCCGGCCGCGGCGGCCATGACCGCTGCGAGCTGGGACGAGTCGGCGCTGCGCGGACAGAACACGTCGCGCGGGTGGAACCGGTCGTCGAGATGGGCCGGTGTGATGTCGTCGGGCGGGTTGTCGTAGGGTGTGCCGGCGGCGTTGACGAGGTGGTTGACGATGCGGTTGCGGGTAAGGTCGTCGAGCCGATCGGCGAGATCTTTCCAGAGGAGGAATTTCGTGAAGGAGAACTGGCCGAGCCAGATGTCGTCCTTCACCTCCCAACCGGGGAGGTCGCGCACCGCGTCGCGGAAGAGTTGGAAGACGCGGGCGACGTTCACGCCGGTCTCGTCTTCGGGGAGCGGGTCGAGGCCGGCGATGTCCTTCTGGAAGTGTTGCCGCAGCATCTCCATGAGGGTGACGTTGAGGCGGGTTTCCTCGTCGAGGCGGCGGAGGGAGAACCCTTCGAGCACGGACTTTCGTTTCAGCTCGACGGGCACGAGGAGCAGGGGCGCGCGAAAGACACGGTCGCTGTGCTCGGTCTCGCGCCATTCGAGGATGCCGACGGCGGCGAAGAGCGTGTTGGTGCCGTTCTCTTCGAGCGCGTTGCGGGCGGTGCGATATAGCTCGGTGAGTCGCCGCGCGTGCTCGTCCTCGTCGAGGTGCGTGTGCAGGCGACCGTTCTGCAAATCGTCCGCAAGGTGGGCGGCGAGCGCATCGGCGCGCTGCTGTTTGGACAGCGTTGCCCCATGGCGCGGGTCATCCTCGCTCATCAGTTTGGGCCGGGGACGGAGGGCGAGCTCGTTTTCCGCCGCCAACTCGTCTTCCACGCGTTCGGGCGCTGCGGAGAGGAGCCGGATGGTGGACTTGGTTTCCCGGAAGTTCAGGAGCCGGTTGCGCAGGCTGAGGTCGAGCAACCGGCTTTTCCACTGGTCGATTCGTGTCGCGGGTCGGTCGGTGCCGGGAGTGACGGGGACGAGCGGCTCGGAGAAATCGCGACTGCCGATGCCTTCGACGACATCTACGGTAGCCGGGCCGTTCGTGGTCTCGGCCGCTCTTTGGCCTGCAATGGGCAGTGGCACGATGCGCGCGATGCGGGCGCGGCGAACGTCCAGCGCGAGGCGGAACGGCTTCTCCGTTTGTAGGTGCGCACGTGCCGCACGCTCGGCATCGACCAACACGCCGGGTGCTTCGCTGGCGACGAGTGTTGTCTCGAAGACTGTGAGGAGCGACTCGGTCTCGTGCTTGCGGACTTGTTGCAGCACATCGGCACCCTCTGCGGCCGGTTCGGGGAATGTCCGCTCCTCCAACCAGCAGCCGGCGTAGGCGTGCCCCTCGTGCATGAGCACGAGCGGGTGCAGGCCGGCGCGCTCGCAACAGGCGGCGAACAACAGGGCCAAGTCGAGGCAGGTGCCGAAACGCTCCGCGACGATCTGGGCGGGGAAGGATACCTTCTGGCCGGTGCTTTCGAAACTGGCGGGGGGATTGATGTAGCGGATGCCGAGTTCGGCCACGGCCCGGTAGATGGCGGCAACCTGATCCCAGGCGCGTTTGCGGTTCTTGTCCTGGTATCCGTTGAGCGCACCGCGGCCGGTTGTCTCGCGGAGCAGGTCGGAGGCGTGCCCAAGGACCGGCATCAACGCCGGGTCGTTGGGTAGGATGAAGGCGGCGAGGATCTCCGGCAGGGCGACGAGCCCGCACCATTCGTTATGCGCGAGCAGCGAGACAGACTCGGTGCGCGAGCAGAGTGTGGCGTCGCCCTCAACCACCTCGACTTTGAGCAGGCCGGCTACCTTCTCGTTAAGCCCGGCGAGATAGTCGGGGCTGAGTTTCAGGTCGAGGGGCGCGATGCGGAATTCACCGTTGGGTTCGATGGACTGAATGCGGAGTTCCTCCGGTGTGGCGAACGCAGGCTCGGTCGACACGCGGATGACGAGATCCTTGCGGGCGGTAGTGTCGTTCTGGAACCGCAGCTCCTTCACGACCGGGATGGCGTTCTGCTGGAAGGCGTAGTTGAGCGCGGAGTCGTGGACGAGGGAGAGCTCAGGGGCCGCTGGGACCGGAGTGGTGGGTGAGACGCTGGAGTTGGCAGCATCGAGAGATGGGGTGGTCATGGCGTGCGAAGTGGGGAGGCGATGCGTCGGCCGAAGGCGGTATGTCCGAGCCCGTCGGCGGCGGGCATGGCTGGTCTGCGCAGCAGTTGGGGGTGTCGGGACAATAGCAGCACCGCGTGGCCAGCGGTGCAAGAGCGCATCCGGTCGTGGGGTGCGGGACGGAGAATGTGGGGTGACGCGGGGCGGAGGTTGGAACGCTTACGGGGCGCCTTGCTGCGGGCGGGCTGAACGACTTCGTTGTTCAGCTACGAGGAAAGGAAACCCATGGCGGGTTTCGCTACGGTGACGGCGGATCGGCGGAACGAAACACTCGCGCGTTTCGCTACGGGCTGGCGAGGTCTGCGGCGAGGGGGACGGAGGACTTCGGCGCGGAGGGCGGCGGTGCGCTGCGATCACGGCACGCGCTGCCGGGAGGCGAGGCGCTGGCCGGCGGCGGTCAGCCGGTATTTCTGGAGACGGCTGTTGGGCTTGTCCGGGATGGTCATCTCGAGGACACCGGCGGCGACACCCGCCTGTTGGTACTGTTCGCGGAAATGCTTTTCATCGCGAAGCCCCAGGGCCGCCATGATCTCGGCTCGGTTCATCTCTCCTACGACGACGGAGAGCATGCGTCTGACTTCGGGGGTGACTTCGGGGGTGACTTCCGGGGTGGAGGCAGCGATGGCGGCGAGGTAGTCGGGGGCGAAGGGGAACTCCAGCCAGAGGTCGTTGGCGAGCGAGCGGAGTCGGGGCTCGGGCTCTCCGGCGGCGCGGCAGGCCTCGAAAATCCGCCGGATGCCGCGTCCCCACGTCTCGATGTCGCCGCGCCGGAAAAAGGCGCCGGCCGCGAGCGGGTTGTGCGGGGCCGAAGGATGCTCGGCCAACAATGTTTCCACGGTCCATCCATCCGGAAGCACGGCGGGGTTCCAGAGGTTGAGACGGTCGGGATAGACGCGAATTTGCACGGGCGCCGCGATCGCGTAGTCGCGGTGAACGAGGGCGTTGAGCAACGCCTCGCGTAGCGCCGCCGCCGGCACGGGAAAACGCTCGATGCGTTGCAGCCCCTTGTAGCGGACCGTGGCCTTGAGGTATTTCGTGCGGAGCAGATCGACGGTGCGGGCGACCTGTTCGAAGAGGGTGCCGTGGAGCGTGTCGTGGTAGACGAGATCCGATTCCGAGCGGAAGAAGCCGATCTTCACGAACGCGCCGGGGAACCACCGCTCGGGCGTCTCATGAAAGAGGAGCACAGCGGCTCGCTTCAGATAGTCACCCTCGGTGAGGGCGAGCTTGGCGAGCAGCGCGGTGTCGGACACCGCCAGATCGGCCGGGTCGAGTCGGCCACCGTCGGCCGCGCGTTCGCGAAACCGTCGCAACTCCGCCGCCGACAGCTCCTCCGGTCGCACGCCCGGAACCGGTACGCCATCCCAGGTGCGGCCGAGGCGCCGCAGCAGGAAACGATCGAGCGCGGCGCCCTTGAGCTCCTGCAACGTCGTGCCGCTGCGCACGTAGTAGTGGCCGCGGTAGCTGATCGGGTTGGGATAGGCTTCGACGACGATTTCGAGGAGATCCCGGCCTTTGCTCGCTCGCAGGTTGACCGCGACGATGATGCCGAGCAGGTCGCGGATCTTGTTCGGCAGGTCTTCGAGCAACTTGGCGGCGTCGGCCACGCCGACGATGGTGCCCGCATCGTTGCGGCCGATCTCAAGCCGTCCGCCCTCGGCGTTGGCTAAACCGCACACCCAGCGCAAATGATCGTCGCGCCAGACTTCCTTCCATTCGACGTGCTGGGATTCGCGGGGCATGGGCGGGGTGTCGGGAGAATCGCAGCACCGCGGGTGCGTTGGTGCAAGAGCGCATCCCGACATGGCTGGGGAGGTGCATGGGCGGCGGCGATTGGCGAGACATCGCCGGTGAGCGCGGACCGCTGGATGGCCGCCGAGTGACGGGGAACGCCGGGTGCTTGCGGTACGCGAGGTGCGGTGAGATTTGCGGCGATCAGCGTGGATTAGCGGTTTTGCGCTCCGGGGAAGCTGAGTTTGTACACGGTGGGTGGGCACGGATCGCTGCTCTCACGAGCAGCGCTACGAGGGCAAAGGCGCGGCCTGTAGTGGACGTGGAGAGGTCGAAACGCTCACGCGTTTCGCTACAGGCGGCGAGGTTAGCGGTGAGGGCGGTCGTGGGCCGTGGCGGAGGACTTCGGGGATGAGGGTGGCGGCTCATTTTGAGCCGAGGCGGACACCCCGGAGCGTTTCACGCGCCGAGTTTGCGGGCCAGCTTGCGCAGGCGGGACAATTCCTTCTGGCGAGCGGCCCGAAAACGCCGTTGGCGTGCAGCGTTGGTGCGGCGCTTTTCTTCAGGAGACTTCTGGGGGCGACCGGCGCGCAGGCGCAGCGGGAGGTCCACGGACGGAGTGAAAATATTCCGGCGTTTGAAGGCGGACGGGGAGTAGGCGAGCGCCCGTATCCGCAGCTCCGGGCTTTCGACGCCTGTGTCGAAGACGGGCTCCGGCGCGATGCGGTCCGGGGAAAACGCCCAAGCCGGGGCCGGCTGGCGGAGCCGTTGCGCCAGGTGTTCCGCATATGCTCCCAGCCACGCATCGGCGACGACGCCCTCGGCGAAGCGCTCCCGCAGCGGCGGCGGTTCCTCCGCCATGGCGGCGGCCGCCTGGTTGCGCGACGACGCCCGGCGCAATTCGTGGAGCCAGTCGCGCAGATTCAGGCCGAACTCCCGTAGCGAGGCCGACTGCGCGGCGACTTCTTTGAGAGTGGAGGGACGCCCGTTCATGCCTATTTCTCGATGGCGGTTACCGGGTCGAGCGCAAGGGGCAGGTCAGTAATCTCCTGCCAGCGGCGGATGGCTCAGGTCGCTGCTCTGGCGAGCGGCGCCAAGTTGGGCAGAAGCCGAGCCCAACGTGCTCCGTTCCTGAGTTCGTGAGTTCCAGATTGATCGATGGATTGGCCGGCCGTGGCGCGACCGGGCTGAACGACTGCGTCGTTCAGCTACGAGGAGACGAAACGCTCACGCGCTCCGCTACGGGGATGTCGAAGGCCTTGGCGGCCTTCGCTACGAGGCGGAGATCAGGTCGGCGGCGAGGGGGTGGTTGGGGTCGCGGCGGAGGACTTCGGCGAGGAGGGAGGCGGCGCGTTTCTTCTCGCCGAGGCCGAGGCGGGCCTGGGCTTCGAGGAACTTCGCGGTCGTGAGCTGGCGGGCCTGCAGGTCGTCGGCGAAGAGGAGCATCGTCGGGAGCGAGGTGGCGAAGTAGTCGATCTTCGCCTCGGTCTTCGCGAGCGATTGCGCGTAGGCGAGGAGATCGCGGAGGAGTCGGTCGGCCTGTGTTTTCTTCCCGAGGCGACGGAGCGCGAGGGCGGAGTAGTACGTCATCTCCGAGAACGCGCGGACGCTCATGTTCTGGAAGTCGCCCTTGAACGTGGCGGCGGCGGTCCAGTGGGCGCGGGCGCCGGCCTTGTCGCCGGCGGCGGCGCAGGCGTCGCCGAGCCAGAGGCGGATGTCGCTCTGGTTGGCGAGCAGGTGCTTGGCCTCGCCGAGATTCTCCGGTGCGGCGAGCGCCTGCTCGAAGTGGGCGCGGGCGGCGGCAGGATCTTTCGCGAGCGCGGCGCGGCCGAGGAGGAGGTGGGTGCGGACGTGCTGGCCGAGTGACTGGCCTTCGCCGCCTTCCCAGGGCTGGAAACGGCGCGTCTGGAGGATCGGCAGTGCGGCGGCGGGACGGCCGGTCTGGTTGTAGAGCGCGCAGAGCTCGACGCAGAGGTCGTCGCGCGTGCGGACGAGGTCGGCGTGGCGCTCCAGTTCGCGGAGACGCTTGGCCGGCTTCTCGCCGAGACGCTTCCAGAGTTGGTCGCGCTCGTAGAGCAGGCGGGCGTCGGCGGGGTTGGCACGGAACGCGGCTTCGTAGGCGCGGCGGGCCTTGGCGGGCTGGCCGAGGATATTGAAGCAGGCGATGCCGAGATTTCGCCAGGCGACGGCGTTGGCCGGTTCGAGGCGCACGGCGCGCTCCCAGAGCTTGATGGCTTCCTGGTGACGGCGGCGGTCGTAGAAGAGGTTGCCAAGGTAGAACGGCGCGCGGGCGTCGCGCGGGTTGGCGGCGAGGGCGAACTGGAGGATGGCGATCTCCTCAAGGCGCGCGGGGAAACAGTAGTCGGGCGCGGCGCTGGCGGCGGCGGCGAGGTGGGTGGCGACGGATTTTGCGTCGCCGAGCTGGTGCGCGAGCCAAGCGCGGTAGTAGCTGACGAGCGGCGCGGTGCCGTCGGCCGCCGCGGTGTTGGCATCGGCGACGACGCCGAGTGCCTCGGCGAAGAGGCCGGCGCGGGCGTAGTCGAGCGCGAGATCGAGGCGGAACTGGTTGTCGACGGGCAACGGCTGGCCGGCAAGGTGGCGCGACCAGACGTCGAGCGGGTCGAGGCGGAGCGTGTCCGCGATGAGCGCGGCGGCTTCGGCGTCGCGGCCGAGGCGGCGGAGGACGACTGTCGCCAGGCCGCGGGCACGGAGATTGTCGGTGTCGAGCCGACGGCTGCGTTCGAGGTGGGCGAGGGCGGCGGACCAGTCGGCGCGGGTGCAGGCGATCTCGGCGAGGGCGAGGTGGCCGGCGGAGCGCCAAGCGTGGTTCCAGGTGGCTTTGGCGAAGGCCTCCTCCGCCAAGGCTTCGGTGCGGTCGGTGGCGAAGAGCGCCTTCAGACGGAGGCAGCGGCCGAGCTGATAGAGCGGCTCGCCGTCGGCGGGGTTCGGGTTGCGGAAGGTTTGGCGCGCGATGCTGGCGCGGAGATGGTGCTCGGCGTCGGCGAACTCGCCGCGGCGCAGGTGCCAGCGGCCGAGGGCGAGGAGGCAGCGGGAGTCGCCGGGATCGCGGCGGAGCGCCTCGCGCCAGTAGAGCTCGGGGTGGCGCGTGGCGTGGCGGTATTGCTCGAGGTGGAGGCCGGTGAGGTAGAGCTCGTCGGAGGTCGGGACGTTGGCCGGCGCGGGCGGCTCGGTGGCGGCCTCCTTCGCCAAGGCTTCGGAGGCCATGGCCTTCGGGCGAACCGGAGAGTAGGAGACGATGGACCGACCGTCGGCGGCGAAGACTTCGAGCGTGAGCGCGGTCGGCTTGGTGCCGCGTGGGAGCGGCACGGTCTCGACGAGCGAATCGGCGGGCGAGAGGTCGCGGGCGAAGGTGGCGAGTTCGGTTTCGCCGCGGCGGAGGACGACGCGGGCGCGCGGCTGGGACGCCGTGACGGCGACGCCGATCTGCGCGGAGGCGGCGGTGGTGCGCAGACTGAGCGCGGCCTCGGTGTTGGCGGCCTGCGCGGGGCCGATGGACCGGATCGGGTACCAGTACTGGCTCCAGGTTTTGGTTTCGCCGGGCTGGAGGAAGGAGAAGTCGGGCTGGTTGTCGGTGTAGACGCCGGCCATGAGCTCGATGTAGGGGCGGAACTCGCCGTTGGCGTCGGCGTCGGTGAGGTTGCGGTCCCAGGCGTAACCGAACTCGTGGTTGCCCCAAGTCCACTGCTTCTTGCCAGGGGCGATGTGGCGGTCGGCGACGTGGACGATGCCGGCCTGTTCGCGGTGGTCGTAGCCGCCGAAGAAGTCGGCGCGCGTGCCCATGCACATGTACGAGGTCGGCACGGGGATGTTGGCGTACCAGGAGAGGTCGTTGGGCGCGTAGTCACCGGGCGGAAGATACTGGCGCGGCGTCTCGGCGGTGGGCACGCCGGTGCGGGCGCGGGCGGCGTAGTCGACGCCGTAGTAGCGGCCGGAGCAGAGCGGGAAGGTGCTCATGGCGCGCTTGGCGTGGTCGGCGACGTAGGTGGCGTCCGGCGGGAAGAAGGACTGGTAGCGCTCGTGGACCTCGGTGGCGACGTTGGCCCACCAGAGGAAGGTCTGGGTGTCGGTGGTGCGGTTGTGGACGCGGGCGCGCAGCTCGAGCACGGCGCGGCCGGGCGCGAGGCGGACGCCGTGCATGCCCTTCATGCGGTTCATCGGCTCGTGTTCGCCGAGCCAGACGGTGATCGCGCCATCGGCTTCCTCCTCAATGGCGACCTCGGCGGGCATGAACGTCGACGGGCGGTGATGCTGGGGCCAGTTGAACTCGATGCCGCCGCTGATCCATGGGCCGGCGAGGCCGACGAGTGCGGGCTTGATGACGGGCTGGTGGTAGATGATGTCGTAGCCGTTGGTCTTGTCGACCATGCGGTGGATACGGCCGCCGAGCGCAGGCAGGAGCATCACGAGGAGGTACTCGTTCTCGAGATAGATGGCGTCCCACGGCTGCGGGGTGGGTTTCTCCGCGATGCGGTCGATGAACGGCAGCGGGTAGACGCGGCCGCTCGAGCCCTGGTAGACGCGGGTCTCGAGGAACATCGGGTTCTTGTCGGCGGGCTGCGGCCGGTAGGTGGGCAGGACGACGGTTTCGCGGCGGACGGAGACGGGGAGCATGGGCGAGGGCGACGACGGACAACGGACGACGGATGACAGAGTACGGCGAACGGACGACAGAAGGAAACGAAGCGAACGAAGGACGGAGGGGGCGCGGATTCAGAGAGGAAACCACTGATTCACACTGATGCACACTGATGGTGCCGAAGAAGACGAAGGCGGTGGATCGACACAGAGGAAAACGAAGGACGGATGCGGAGGAGGAGATAGTGAACCGCTAATGAACGCTAATAGACGCCAATTCGGAGACGGAGATCGGATAGGACACGGAAGCTGAGTCGGTGAGACTGGAACCACTAACTCACACTAATGGGCTCTATTGGCGGAGGCCGACGGAGGGGTGGTTCCGAGGACGGTGGCAAGGGCGGCGGGATCGAGAGAGACCGTGGGTTGGAAACGGTCGGAGGTGACGTAGGCGCGGAGGCTGGAGAGGAGTTGGCGCGCTTCCGGGTGCTTCGTGGCGAGTGCGGGCAGGTCGATGCCGCAGACGAGCAGGCGGCCGGGACCGAACTGCGCCTCGAAGATCAGGCCGAGCCGATGGCAGCGTTCGAAGTTGTCGATCGTGCGGACGATTGGGCGAAGCGCGTGTGGGAGCGAGTCGAGCACGAGCGGCTGCGACGCCTGCGTGAGGTGGAACCATTGCCAGTCGGAGTGCTCGGCGGTGGGGAAGCCGGCGAGGGCGGGGTGGCCCTTGTCGATCAGCAGAGCGAGAGTGCCGGGCTTGTTGTGGAACATCGTCCAGCACCAGAAATCGGACATGAACGCGCCGCCGGGGGAATGCGCGAACGGGTGCGCGGCGTCGGGCATCAGGAGCACGCGGGAGCCGCGGGCGAGTGCGGCCTGGGCGGCCGCGGGATCGGAGGTTAGGAACGGCGTCGACGAAGTGGCGCCCTCCATAGATGCAGCCGCAGGTAGCGGGTAGAGCCAGAGCGGGTACGTTGTGGAAACGGTGGTCGGGCCAGCGGTGAGGGTGAAGCGGAGCTCGAAGTGGGCAGCGGTTGTGAGCGCGGGGAGCGGGAAGCGGAGTTCGCTGAGGCGGTGCAGGCCACCAGCGGGTGCTGCGTGTGTGGCGAGTGTGCCGGTTGCGAGAATCGCGCCGGATGAATCGTGGTCCCCAGCTCGCTGTAGGGTGCGAGCTTGCTCGCACCGGTCCGGCTGGAGCGGAGTTCCAGCGGCCTCAGCAAGCTGAGACCCTACCTCGGACACCTGCGGGCGCAGCTCCCAGGTCAGCACGCCGGCGGGAAGATCGGCCGGGCCGTAGTGGGCGAGGTCGAGGTCGGAGGAGAAGGTCTCGCCGGCGGTCCAGGTGTGGCGGTCGAAGCGGGCGAGCAAGACGTGCGGCGCGCAGAAACGGCGGAACGCGGCAGGCGCGATCGCACCCTTGGATTCGAGGAGGGCGCTAAAGAGGCCGACGAGCGCGGTGCCCTGGCCGGGAAAATCCTGGAGGCCGAGGAGTTGAAAGCCCCCGAAGCCGGGGGTGCGCAGCGCGGCCTCGATCTCCTCGCGGTAGAGCCGGGCGGCGAGCTGGGCGGTCGCGCGGTGGGAGGCGGGAGCCTCGTCGAGCATGCGGGCAGTGGCGCAGCGTTCGCGCCAGTGCTCGAGGTTGCGGGCGGCGAACACGCCGGTGTAGCACGGGATCTCGGCGAAGTCCGGTGCGACGGAGAACTGGCCGATCTCGTGGCTCACCACCGGAATCGGGATACCGGCGATGGCGGCGGCATAGTCGTGGCGGGTGCCGCCGGGGCCGATCTGGAGGTGGCCGTCGGGGCCGTCCTGAGTGGCGTGACAACCTCGGACGTTGGCGAAGTGGCCGGGGTGCCGCGGATCGGGTACGCGGGCGGTGACCCAGAAATCGTCGGCGGGCGACTGCGAGGGCGCGGTGAGGAAGTTATTGGCGCCCTCGGCGAGGAGGCGGCCCGGGTCGAGTGCCCGGAGTTCGGCGACGAGGGCAGTCATCGGGGCGCGCTCGCCGCGGTGCTCGTTGCCGAGGGTGAGCGCGACCAAGGACGGGTGGTGCCCGTAGGCGCGGAGGATCGCCTCGCCTTCGGGGCTGAGCGCGGTGCGGATCGAGTCGTCCCACTCGCCCCAGAACGGGAGCTCGGTCTGGACGTAGAGCCCGAGTTCGTCGGCGGCGGTGAAGGCGGCGTCGGGCGGCGTCCAGCTGTGGAAGCGGACGTGGTTGAGCCCGTGGTCGAGCAGGACGCGGTAGTAGGCGCGCCAGCCGGCGACATCCATCGGCGGGTGCCCGGTGAGCGGGAAGACGCAGCAGTTGACCTCGCCGCGCAGGAAGGTGGTGCGGCCGTTGATGGCGAATTGCGTGCCGCGGGCGCGAAACTCGCGCAGGCCGGTGGTGAACGCGTACTCGTCGGCGCCTGCGGGTGAGTCGAGGCGGAGGGCGAGGCAGTAGAGTGCGGGGGAGAACTCGTCCCAGGGCTTCGGCTCGGCGCCGAGCGGGAGGGTGACGGCGATTTCGCCGGTGGCCGCGGCGGCGGGCGTGAGCGGCACGGAGAGCGGCGCCGGGCGGTGGGGGGCGCCGGCGTGGTTGCAGCTCTCGGCGGCGATGGAGAGAGAGCCGGAGGAGGGGAGTGCCGGCGCGCCCGAGAGGCGGATGCGCAAGCGGAGGGCTCGGGCGGCGAGGTCGGGTGAGACGGAGACGTGCTCGATGCGCACGGGTGGGAGCGTGCGAAGCTCGAGGCGGCCGAGGACGCCGTTCCAGTTGCCCTGCGTGTGCTCGGAAACCTGGTGGTTGTCGCCGGGGGCGGGCTGGAAGGAGTTGTCGATGCAGAGCGCGAGTGTGTGCTCGCCCGGAGCGAGCGGGCCGAGATCGTGTTCGTGCGGGACGGTGAGCAGGCGGCACTCGCCTACGCGGTGGCCGTCGAGCCAGACGGCGGCGAGCTTGGTGCGTTCGAGGTGGAGACGGACCGGTTTGCCGCGCCACGTTTCCGGCACGGTGAAGGTGCGCCGGTACCAGACGGGACCGACGAGACGGCGGACGGGCGTGAGGCCGGCGGTGCGGCGCTCCGGATTGACCGGACCGAGCCCGGCCGTCTCGGTGGTGGCGGGCAGCACGATGCGCGCGGTGAAGGCCTCGGCGGCCGGCGGATTCTCCTGCGCGGAGGCCGCATCCGGGAAATGCAGTTGCCACTCGCCGGCGAGATCGAACAACGAAGCATGAACTGGGACGGTGATGGGTGCAGCCACGTGAACAAACGGTTGTCGGTTATAGGCTGGAAGAAGCCGGATACCTTGGCGAAAGCCAACCAGCCGGACGGTTGGAGGCATGGGCAACCTGCAAGAGCGCTCGGACTGTTGGAATCCGTAATCGCTTTGCAGAAACCGGGCGCCCGCTAGCGTCGGCCAATGGACCAACCGGACCTGACCCAAGGCGATTTCACCCTCCCCGGCGAAGCGGGCCACGAGCAGCTCACGCTGCGGCTCGCAAAAAAATGGGGCGCCGACACCATCCGCGACTCCGACGGCACCCAGCTCTCGCCGGAGATCATCCAGTCTGGCTACGCGATCTACTCGACGGTCTGCCTCGTGCGCTCGATCCAGCCGTGGGCGCGCGAGCATCACGACCAGTTGCAGCAGAACTTCCTGATGAGCTTCCCGGTCGTGGCCGAGAAGACCACGACCACGATCACTCTCCTCGCCGGCTACTACGACGAACAGTTCGCCGTGAACTGGAAGGACAGCCCGAAGCGTTGGTGGCAGGTCTTCGACCGCACCACCGGCAAGGAGGTCTCCAAGACGAAGTGGGCGGTGAACCCGAAGAAGGGCACCGTCACCATCGCCGGCACCGTACCGGGCCACAAGTACACCGTGAACTTCCTCGCCCTGCGCCTGTGGGAGGAGATCTCGATGTACAACCACCTCACGAACAACTGGGGCGACCGCGAGCATCTCGCCGCCGTCGACCCGATGCAGCCGGCGGTGCAGAAGCAGTTGCTCGCGTTTCTCGAGCGCTGGCTGGTCGAGCACAAGGACACGAAGGTCGTGCGCTTCACCTCGATGTTCTACAATTTCTCGTGGTTTTGGGGCGCCGATCACGCCCGCCTGCGCGACATCTACTCGGACTGGGGCGACTACGAGATGACCGTCAGCCCGCGCGCGCTGAAGCTCTTCGAGAAGAGGTTCGGCTACAAGCTCACCTCCGAGGATTTCGTCAACGGCGGCCTCTACAACTCCACGCACAACGCGCCCTCGCGCCGCTACTGCGACTACATGGAGTTCGTGCATGACTTCGTGATCGAGTTCGGCCGCCAGTGCATCGACCTCGTCCACGCGCATCAGAAGCTCGCTTACGTCTTCTATGACGACCACTGGATCGGCGTGGAGCCGAACAGCCCGCGTTTCGCCGAGTTCGGTTTCGACGGTCTGATCAAGTGCGTCTTCAACGCCTTCGAGGTCCGCCTCTGTGCGCATTCCAGGGGCGTGAAGACCCACGAGCTCCGTCTGCACCCGTACCTCTTCCCGACCGGACTCAAGGGCGAACCGACGTTCAAGGAGGGCGGCAACCCGACGCTCGACGCCAAGAACTTCTGGATCGACGCCCGCCGCGGCCTCGTCCGCGCGCCGATCGATCGCATCGGCCTGGGCGGCTACCTCTCGCTCGTCGAGCCGTTTCCGGATTTCCAGGACTACATCGAGGGCCTGCTGAAGGAGTTCCGTCTTCTGAAATCCTTCCACGCGAGCGGCCAGCCGTGGGTGGCACCGTTCAAGGTCGCCGTGCTCACCGCCTGGGGCAACCTCCGCGCCTGGACGTGCTCCGGCCACTTCACTCCGGGCGTCGAGCTCTACGCCGTGCTCGAGTCGCTCGCCGGCCTCGCGCTCGATGTGCAGTTCATCAGCTTCGACGACCTCGTCGCCGAGGGCGTGCCCCCCGGCGTGAAGGTCATCATCAACGCCGGCCGTGCGGGCACCGCGTGGTCGGGCGGCCATTTCTGGAGCAACCCGGAGGTGGAGACGATCCTCACGCAGTTCGTCCAGAAGGGCGGCGGCGTGATCGGCGTGGGTGAGCCCAGCGCGCTCGCGCAACCCGGCCAGCTCTTCAAGCTCGCGCAGGTCTTCGGGCTCGACCGCGACGGCGGCGAGCGCCTCGCCAACGGCAAGTTCAAGTACGCCAAGCCCGAGGGCGCGTTCGCCCCGCACTTCATCACCGCCGACCTGCCGGCGGGCGTCGCTCCGGATTTCGCGAAAGATGTCGACGGCATCTACGTCCACGGCCCGGACACGCAGGTGCTCGCCGAACGCGACAACTCTCCGCGCTTGGCGGTGCACGGCTTCGGCAAGGGCCGTGCCGTGTACTTCAGCGGCTTCAAGTTCACGCCCGAGAACACCCGCCTGCTGCACCGCGCGCTCTACTGGGCCGCGGCCAAGGACGCGCAGTGGACCGCGTGGAGCTCCGCGAACATCCGCACCGAGGCGACGTACTTCCCGAAGGCGAGGAAGCTCGTCGTGATCAACAATGCCGGCACCGACGAGTCGACCACTGTCACCCTCGGCGACGGCCGGGCGACGAAGACCGTGCAGCTCCCGTCCCACGGCATTGCCATTCTGGATATCTGAGAAGCGCGCGGCCTGACGCCGGCGTTTTCCGGCGCCAGGCGCGGCGGAGGCTTCGGACGGTCCGCGTTGTCGGGTTTTGTCTCCGGCTGTAGGCGCTGTCTTTCTCGTGTTCCGCGGCCCCCGCCGCTTGGCTCTCTCCTTTCCCATGAATATTCCGGAAAATCCCCAGATCCACCTTGCCGCCACTCTCTCTCCGGAGGAGCTGCGCCGGCAGTACCTCGTTTCCGGCCTGTTCGTGCCCGGCCAGGCCAACCTGCGCTGGTGGGAGACGGACCGCACGATCGTCGGCGGCATCGTCCCGACCGACCGGGCGCTGGGGCTCGAGAACGACC
>JAEWNN010000115.1 GCA_023457035.1 Verrucomicrobiota bacterium | reverse complement strand
GGGCCCGCCACCGCAGGCCCACCGCCACCGCCGCCCGGTGCCACAACCGCGCCCTGACCCTCTCCTCCCGATGCCCTCCCACGCTCCCGTCTGGCAACGTCCGGTCTTCTGGCTGATCCTCCTGCTGTCCGGTTACGGCATACTCGGCTCGCTGCTCACCGGCGCAGGCGCGGGCGGCTCGGATTCGTCGGGGTACCTCAACCAGGCCAAGGCCCTCGCCACCGGCCAACTCTGGCTTCCCGCCCGCACCATCCCCGGCCTGCCCCCGAGCGACCACCTCGCTTTCTTCTACGCCCAGCTCGGGACCCGCCCCGACACCGATCCCGAGCGACTCGTCCTCACCTACCCCATCGGGCTTCCGCTCCTCCTGGTCGCCGGCCGGGCGCTCGTCGGCTGGGACCATGTCGCCAACATCGTGGCACTGATCCACCTGCTCGGCGGGGTCGCGCTCCTCTACGCGCTGCTGCGCACCCTCGATTTCGATCCGTGGTGGTCGCTGGCGGGCATGGTCGTCCTCGGCACCTCCCCGGTCTACATCTTCATGGGCACGCAGACGATGAGCGACGTGCCGGCCACCGTCTGGTGCCTGGCCGCGATGCTCGCCGCCTGGCGCAGTCGCGAACGCCCCCTGTGGGCCGTCGCCGCCGGCGCGGCCTACGGGATCGCCGTGTTGATCCGCCCGACCGACATCCTGCTCATCCTGCCGCTCGCCGTCGTCCTGGGCCTCTCGTGGCGCCGCTGGCTCGGCTTCGGCCTGGGCGGCCTCCCGTTCGCCGCCATCCAGCTCTGGTACAACCACGCCGCCTACGGTTCGTGGTCGTCCAACGGTTACGGCGATGCCCGCACGCTCATGGGCTGGGGCTACGCCCCGGCCACGCTGCGCCACTATTTCGTCTACGTCCCGCTCTTGTTCACCCCGCTCGCGCTCCTCGCGGCGGCCCTGCCGTGGCTCGGCCGCCGCCACCCCGCCCGGGCGCTCGCGTTGGCGCTGTGGATCCTCGCCTTCTTCGGGTTCTACACCTTCTACCAGTTCACCGCCGACACCTGGTGGTATCTGCGTTTCGTCCTGCCCGCCGCCCCGGCGCTGATCGCCGCCGGCCTGTGGTGCGCACGCGCGCTCTGCGCAAGACATCGCTGGCTGCACACCGTCGGCCTCGCCGGCCTCTCGCTCGCCGTCGGTTGCGGCACCTACTTCGGCTACACCCACTGGGCCTACTCGAGCCGGAGAGCGCAGGCGACCTACGACTACTCCGCGCGCTGGGCCTCCACCAATCTCCCCGCCGACGCCATCATCGCCTGCATGCAGGTGAGCGGCGCCCTCCGCTACCACACCGATTTCGTGCTGGTCCGGTGGGACTGCTTCTTCCCACCCCAGCGCTCCCGTATCCGCTCCGTGATCGCCGCCTCCGGCCGCCCGTTCTACGCCATCCTCTTCCCCTTCGAGCATCCCGACGCCCTCGAACGGCTCGGCGGGCGCTGGACGCAGGTCGACACCTTCCACGGCCTCACCATCTGGCGCGCCGACGACGACGGCGCGTCACCCTACGTGCCGCCCGCGCCGGCCCCCTGAGCGCCGAGCCGGTCCACGGGCCCCGGCTCCCCGTGGCCCGGTGCTTCAGACCGGGCCGGCGGACACAATCCAGGTCCCATGCGGCGCTGCCACGCCCGCCGCTACGATTCAGCGTGCTTGCTTCCTCCGCGTCGCTCCGCGGGGCCCGAAGCACCTCGCCACGATCCGGCTCACCCGCGCAGCAACTCCTCGGCGTGCTGCCGCGCGGATTTCGCCGTCCGGTCGCCAAGCATGCGCGCAAGTTCGGATACGCGCTCCGTCTTCTCCTCGTGGATCGCGCGGATCGTCACCGCGGCGCGCTCGCCGCTCTGGTCCTTCTCGACGAGGAGATGGCCCGCCGCCTGCGCCGCCACCTGGGGCAGATGGGTCACGCAGAGCACCTGGTGCTTCTTCGCGATGCCGGCCATGCGCTCGCCCACGATGCGGCCGATCTCGCCGCCCACGTTCGCGTCGACCTCGTCGAAGACCAGCAGCGGCACGTTGTCCAGGTCCGCCAGGATCGTCTTGAGCGCGAGCATCACGCGCGCGAGCTCGCCGCTGGATGCGATCTTGTGCAGCGGCAACGGCGCCTCGCCCACGTTCGGCGAGAACAGGAACTCGCATGCGCAGTCGCCCGTCGGCCCGAGCTCCGGCTCGGTCGTGAGCCGCACGGTGAAATCCGCCTTCTTGAAACCGAGCTCCGCGATGCGCTTCGCCGCGGCCTTCGCCAGTTCGCGCGCCGCCTTCTCGCGGCCGGCGCGCAGGTCGCGCGCAAGCGCCAGCGCCGCCGCCTTCGCCGCCGCGCTCTCCTTCTCCAGCCGCGCCATCGCGCCGGCGATGTCGCCCTGCACCGCGAGCCGCCGCCGCATCTCGTCGGCCGCCGCGAGCACCGCCGCGACCGAGCCGCCGTGCTTCCGCTTCGCGTCGAGCCAGGTATTCATCTTCTCCGTGAGCGCCTCGACCTGCTCCGGCTCGAACGAAAAATCGCCGCCGAGCGACTCGAACTCCCGCCCGAGGTCCTCGACCTCGAACGACAGCGCCGCCAACCGGTCCACCAGCGCCTTGCTCGACGGATCGAGCTGCTCCAACTCGCGCCCCTCGCGCACCAGCGGCGCGATCCGCCCGAGCAGCCCGTCGTCGCCGCTGAGCCCGTCGGCCACGGCGCGCGCCGAGTTCAGCAGTTCCTGCGCACTGTTCATGCGCTGGAAATCGCGTTCGAGCGCCTCGGCGCTCTCCTCGCTCAGCTCCAGGCCGTCGATGCCCTCGAGCTCGCCGCGCAGGTATTCGACCTGCGCGGGCGAGAGTTTCGTCTCGTGCGCGATCCGCTCCATCTCGCCGAGCAGGTCGCGCCATTTTCGGTACGCGGCGCCGTAGCGCTCCAGCGCCGCGCCGTCGCCGGCGAACAGGTCGAGCAGCTCAAGCTGGCAACCGGCTTTCAGCAACCGGCGCGGTTCGCCCGGTCCGTGGAAATCGATCCAGAGCTCGCCCAGCTCCTGCAGCGCCGCGAGCGTCGCCAGCGCGCCGTTCACGGTGATGCGCGGCGCCTTGTCGCGCGGCACGGTGCGCTTGAGCAACAGCACGCCCTCCTCGCAGCGCGGCAGATCCAACCGGTCCAGCACGGCGTCGAGCGCGGCATTATTCGGGAAGAACAGCGACGCCTCCACCTCGGCCGCGGCCGCGCCCTGGCGGATCGCCGTCTTGTCGACGCGCGCCCCGGCGAGCAGTTGCAGCGCGCCGAGCAGGATGCTCTTGCCCGCGCCGGTCTCGCCGGTCACGGCGGTGAAACCCGGGCCGAGTTCCAGCTCGACGGCTTCGAGCAGCGCGAGGTTGCGGATGCGGAGGTACTGGAGCACGCCGCCACGCAAGTGGGCCGGCCGCCCGGCGTCAAAGCCGGTTTGCGATCACGGAGCCGCAGAGAATCTGGAACTCACGAACGCAGGAACGGATCGTCCCAGCATCTATCCAGTCGAGCCGTTCCCGCGCCACCGTAGGACGTATCGGTCCTCACCGTGAACCTGCCACACTCCCCGCCGCCACCCCGCCCGTTCTGTGCTAACGCCAGACGCCAACGGCCTCGATCTCCTCCCATACGATCACTTTTTCGGCACCGGCCTGGGTAGCGGCAAAGCGAAAGATGGACGAAGCGAAACCCTTCAGATCGGCGCGGATATCGGGCGCAATCGTGATCTTCAACGCTACCGAGCGCAGGGTGAATCCGCCTAGGACTGATCGCATCCCATAGCGCAGCAAGCTCTCCAAGAGGGCTAAGGCATCCGCACTCGGGTCTTCGAAAATGTTGATGCCACCACCGTCGGGAACTCCGTCCGGGGCATCGCCGATGGCGAGAATCCTCTTTCCTGGAGCAAAGAATACGATCGGACGGAAGCGAACTTCCTTCATGCCGTCGACAAACCGAAACTCCTTTTTCGAGGCGGTCAGATCAATGGTCTTTGAAAACATAGTTTTTGTTCGCACATCGATTCAGATCACGGTCCCCGGCGCTCCGGCTCGGTCGAAGAGGACGGCGACTCTGCCGGCGGCCCAAGTCGCGGAGTTCACGGCCGGGCAGCGTAGCAGCGGGGCCGATGCGGGCAAGGGCGTTGTGCGCAGACGGAGCGCTCTCGGTCTTCCGTCCCTCTTGAGCAACATGAACCTGAAACCACGGATTTCACGGATGTCCACGGATCGTCCCCCGATCATCCGTGCCCATCCGTGTGATCCGTGGTCATCCTCCACTCCGACGACTCGGCGGTGTTGCGTCCCCGCAAGGCCGCGCCCCGGCACGCGTTTACGCTGAGTTCTTGAGTTCCAGATTCTCCGGTGCGCCAATCCCGCGCCGCCGCCCCACTCCTCGCAACTCGCGCATCGCTACTCACTCCTCACTCTTCGCTCCTTTCCCAACCGTCCCGCCCCACTCACTCCGCGATCCGCACCCCGGCGAAGCTCCCGGCGTACGCCACGGCGACAATCAAGGGCCAGACGCGCGACGAGATCGCCGCCTCGCCGCGCCGGTTCCGGGCCAGCAGATCCCGGCAGCCGGACTGCGTGAGCAGGTGCACCTTGATCTGCTCGCCCTCGATCCCGGGTTGTAGGCTCGGCGTGCCGCGGCACTTCACGACCACGAACGCCTGGCTCTCGTCGATCATCCCCGGCGACGAAAACGTCGTGCCCGAGGTCCCGACGACCGCCTCGACATGAAGACCCGTCTCCTCGCGCAGTTCGCGCGCCGCGCAGTCCGCGATCGCCTCGCCGGCGTCGATCAGCCCGGCGGGCAGGCCGAACTCCCAACCGTCGATCGGCACCCGGAATTCCTCGAGCACGACCAGCCGGCGCGGCGCGTCCGGCGCGGCATCGTCGCCGTGCAACGCGATGATCGTGACAGCGTCGAGTCGGGCCGGCTCGCCCGGGCGGCGGCGACTGGCGTAAACCCAGCCGGCCCGTTCGTAGAGGCTGACCCAGCGCGTGGAGTGCAGGAGCTGCGGAGTGTCCATTGGTGCAGTTTGTCGATGGCCCGCGCCTACCAATAAAGTGGCAAAGCCGGAGGTCGAGACCGCAGCGGAGTCTGGCTTGATCGGCGCCCGTGTGGTGAGCGCCGCGAACGCCGGGAGGCGTTCCACTGCTGCGGCGCTCACCAATTTTGAGCCCGGGTTTCGACCGGACACCGCCCGCCACGCCACTGTCGCTGCCGGCGCACAAGCGGGCTCCAATCGCCACTCGCGGTCCGCGCGCAGCCTATTGAGTCTCGCGTATTGGACTGACGTCCGATGGTAGGGCGTTCTGCCGTACGGCAGAATGGGCCCGCCGAGCGAACGGATGGCCCGGCAGTTCGCCTACCTTGGTCAGTCTATTGTGCGAGGCTCAATAGAAACGGTTGCTCGGACGGGGCACAGAGGCGGAAGGAGATCATGCTGCCGTTCGGAGGAACCTACGGCAGAGGGGAGCTTGGGTGAGCGAAATGTGGTCCGGCCCATCCACCCAGCTGGTGAGCACCTCTGGCATCCGGTTTCTTCTCCGATCTCTGTGTACTCTTGCCTTATCTCTGTGCCCTCTGTGTCCAACTGCTTCATATAGAATCACTCGTCGTGGCCCTGCTTCCAGCGGAAGCGCCGGAGCTGGCCCAGGCGGCTGGGCTTCGCTCCTGCCGAACGGCGCGCGCGAGCTCGCCCCCTCCGCCAACGGCATGACCACCGCACAACACGCGCGCCCACACCGCCCCGCCGACCACTCCGCAGTCCGCACTCCGCAGTCCGCAATCCGCAGTCCGCAATCCGCAGTCCCCAGTCCTCACTTCTCAGCCGCCCGTCCGCGCGCGCAGTTGCCCGCACGCCCCGTCGATGGTGGCGCCGCGGGGTCTCCGGAAATGCGCGACGATGCCGCGGGCATGCAGCTCGTCGAGGAACACGCCCACCGTCTCGCGCGGCGGCGGCTCGTAGGCCATGCCGCTCAGCCCCGGACCGGTCGGGTTGTAGGTGAGCAGATTCACGTGCATCCGGCGTTTCTCCAGGAGCGTCGCCAGTTGGCGCGCCTGCGCGGGCGAGTCGTTCACGCCGCGCAACAGGCAGTACTGGATGTTCACGATCCGGCCCGTCTTCTCCTGGTAACGGTCGGCGGCGGCCAGCACCTCCTCGACGCCGTAGCGCCGCGCGGTCGGCAACAGCCGGCGACGCGTCTCGTCGTCGGGCGCGTGGAGCGAGAGCGCCAGCGCGACGGGCACGCCGCTGGCGGCGAGTTCGTCGATCTTCGGCACGAGGCCGACCGTCGACACCGTGATCTGCGCGAAGCCCACCGCGCCGAGTTCGCCCCAGCCGATCCGGTGCGCGGCCGGGAGCACCGCCGCCAGATTGGCGAGCGGCTCGCCCATGCCCATCATCACGATCGTGCGCAGCTCCTTGCCCACGCGCGCGGCCTCGCGGCGGAGGTGGAAAAACTGCTCGACGATCTCGCCCGCCGTGAGGCTGCGCAGGAGCCCCCCCTGCGCCGTGGCGCAGAAATCGCAGCCCATCGCGCATCCGACCTGTGTGGACAGGCAGCCCGCCGCGCGATCCGCGCGGTGGTCGGCCATCAACACCGTCTCGACCGTCTGCCCGTCGGCGAGCCGCAGCAGCAGCTTCACCGTGCCGTCCGGGTCCTCCTGCCGCGCGGCGACCGTGGTGGTCGACAGCCCCAGCGCCTCGACGCGTTCGCGAAATCCCTTGGGCAACTGGATGCGGTCCCACTCGACCGTGCCCGACCCCATGTAGTAGCGCCGGAGCAGCTTGCGTGCATGCACCGTCGGATGGCCCCAGGAGGCCACCAACTGTTCGAACTCGGGCATGCTCAGATCGGCGAGCGGACGCACCCCGCGATCCACGCAGCGCCACCGCCAAACGCAAGCCGGCAGCGCGGGCTTGGTCGGCGCCTGGATCTTCACGACGAAACGTCGTTGCTTAAGGTAGGGCGAGGCGTCCCCGCCGAGCCGCGGCTCACCCGGAGGGTTCGCCCTACCTACGGACAGCTGCAACTCTTGTGCATCACTGCCGGGGTATCGTGAGGATTGGAGCCAGCGCGCGCTAGGCAGGTTCGTTCTCGCCCGTTTGCGCCCGCGGCTCGGCCACGGTCCCGCCGGCGCGGAACGCCGAGGGCGGCACGCCGCTCCAGCGTTTGAAGGCCCCGGAGAAGGTGTAGATGCTCGAAAATCCCACCTGCTGCGCGATCACCTCAAGTTTCGCCGAGGTGGAGCGCAGCAGCGTGCAGGCGCGCTCCATCCGGAGCTGGGTGAGATGCGCCACCGGGCTGCGGCGCAGATGCCGTTGGCAGAGCCGGCGCAGGTGCTCCTCGCTCACCGCCGCGGCC
>JAEWNN010000114.1 GCA_023457035.1 Verrucomicrobiota bacterium | reverse complement strand
GCCTCGTCGCCGTCGTGGGCGGCATAGACCTCGTACTGGTCGCCGGCCAACGCCTCCCGCAGCAGTTGCAGCGCGGAGTCTTCATCGTCGACAACAAGGATCGTGGCCTTCTTTGACATGGCGAAGTTGGTACTGCGGAGGGGCGAGGAGGGTTCACCGGGGAGCAAACCACGCGTTCGCACAGCGACAAGCGTGAACTCGATCCCGGGGCGGGCCGTTGCGGTCACAAGCCCAGGGCGCGCCGAATCCCTTCAAGGACCCGCGCCGGAGCCTGGGTTTTCTCGATGAAACTCGCCGCCCCGAGGGCGCTCACCTCGTCACGCACCCGCTGCTCCGCCAGACTCGAGATGAACACGATGGGGATGTCCCCGAACACCCGCCGCAGCCCGCGCGCGATCGTCAGCCCGTCGGTGCGCGGCAGCTTGATGTCTAGGATCACCAGATCGGGGTGCAGGCGACGCACATCGCGCACGACGTGGGCTCCGTCGGCGGCACTGCCGCAGACCTCGAGATCGGTGCAGTGGTTGATCAGCGAACTCAGCCCGGCGACGAAGAACCGGTGATCGTCGACGATGTAGACCCGTTTGCGCGCCCGCGGCGACTCAAGGACCGCAGCAGCGCCGGAGGCCTTGTCGGGGGAGAGGTCCGGCCCAGTTCCATGGTGGTGCGGGAAGATGGTCACGGCAGAAACCCATCATCCGCCATCCCACGGGGAAATCCTATCGGGGTTTCCCTCTTTGCCCGCTACGCACGGGCCTGAACACAGCCTCGGGTTGGCGCCGGGGCTTGTCCCCGCGGCGAAGCCCGGTTCTCCTTTGCCGCGGAAGTTCGCAAAACAACGACGGACGCATACCTAGCCATCCTGCCGTTCGCATGACCAAACCCGACCCAACGACTCGCCGCCAGGGCAACCGTGCGCGCGGCCCGAGAGCGGTTGCCCGCCGCGTTCCGCCGCTCGCCCCCCGTTTGCTCGACGCGATTCTGGAGACCACACGATCCCGCTGGTGGGAGGCCGGGCAAGCCGAGATCGAGCGCCTGAGTCAACCCGCCGGAAGCGACGGCGGACACGACGGCGCCCCGCGCCCCGCCCACCCCGGAGCAAGCGTGCCCCGGATCGCCCCCGCAGACCTGAAACGCGCGGCCTTTTTCTTTGCCGGCCTGGCGGAGGCACCACTCCCCTGCTCGCTCGACTTCCGCCTGGCCGGCCCGACCGGCGACACCTGGGTCCGGCTCCATGTGCTCCACCGCACCGGGCGTGCCGCCACGCGCCACTACAGCGGCATCCTCTCCGACATCTCGCCGCAGAAGAAGCTCGAGGGCGAACTGCTCCAGATCAGCGAACGGGAACAAAACCGCATCGGACAGGACCTGCACGACGATCTCTGCCAAGTGCTCGCCGGTCTGAGCTGCCTCACCCGGGTCCTCGAAAACCGCCTCGCCCCCAAGCTGCCGGAGGAGGTCGACAACCTGCGCGAGATCAACCGCCAGCTCGTCGACGCGATGGACCGCACCCGCGCCCTCACCCACGGGCTCTATCCGACCAGGATGCGCTCGGGCGATGCCCGGTCGGTCCTGCTCGAGCTCGCCAAACAGGTGGGCATCCGTTTTGGTGTGACCGTGCGCACCGCCTTCCGGGGCCGTTTTCCCGCCCACTCCGCCCACGAGATCCTGCAGGTCTACCGCATCGCGCAGGAGGCCATCAGCAACGCGATCCGCCACGGGCGCGCCGAGCGCATCGATCTCACCCTCGAGAGCCGCCGCGACGGCATGCGGCTAACCGTACGCGACCACGGCATCGGCCTGCCCTGCGACCCGAGCGCGAGGCAGGGCATCGGGCTCCAGATCATGCAGCACCGCGCCGCCCAGATCGGCGCAAAAATCCAGATTGGCGATGCCCCCCGTCGCGGGGTATTGGTCGCACTGCACTACCAACCCTCCGCACCGCTATGAAAAAAGGCCGGGAGCTCACCTCATTGCCCCCCCCCGTCAACCTGAAGACCCGCGTCTTCATCGTCGACGACCACCCGCTGCTCCGCAAAGGCCTCGGCGAGCTCATCAACCAGCAGCTCGACATGATCATCTGCGGCGAGGCCGAGGATGCCCCCGAGGCGCTCAAGGCGATCTGCCAGATCCGGCCCGACTTGGTCATCGTCGACATCTCCCTCAAGAGCCAGAACGGCATCGAGCTCATCAAGAACATCAAAGCGATCAACCCCTCGATCCAGATCCTCGTGCTCTCCATGCACGACGAATCGATCTACGCCCTGCGCGTGCTCAAGGCCGGCGCCAAGGCCTACGTCATGAAACAGGAGGTCGTCGACAAGGTCATGGAGGCCATCCGCCGTATCCGCACCGGCAAGGTCTTCGTGAGCGAACGCGTCGCCGCCCAGATGCTCAGCCAAGTCGTCGATGGCAACGATCCCTCGCGCAACTCCCCGGTCGACTCGCTCAGCGATCGCGAGCTCGAGATCGTCACCATGATCGGCAACGGCACGCCCACCCGCGAGATCGCCCAGCGTCTCAGCATCTCGATCAAGACCGTCGAATCCCACCGCGCCCACATCAAGGAGAAGCTCAGCCTCACCAACGCCACCCAGCTCGTGCAGTGGTGTGTGCGCTGGGTCGAGGAGACCAAGGGCTCCGCTCAGTAGGCGACCGGTTCGCGCCCCAAGCAGAGAAGCGGCCCCAGTGGTGGGCCGCTTCGTCGTTTTCCAGGGAGTCTCGCGTCACGAGACCTCGTGCAGCTCAGTCGTCGCGATGCAGCCCCACCGCAAAACGCGTATCGCCCCGGACGGGAAGAAACAGACCTTTGTCTGCGCTGATCGGTGGAGGGCGGTGCTCCGTCGCCGCCGCGCACACCAACGGCGCCGACGGAGCGGCGCCCTCCAGCAAACCGGACGCTGGTTCCTCAGAGACGAGAGCCAAACCATTGGTGATTCGGCTTGGGGCTCCAGTCTGCGCGGGCACTTGCGTCGGTACTCCGGCTCGCGGCCCTCGTCGCCTCGGCCCTCGACTGCCTGGCTACAGCTCAATCGTCGCGCCGGCCGCCCGTGAACAGCAGCACCAGGTAGAGCAGCTTCCCGAGCGAGTCGACGAACGCCGCCACGTAGGTCAGCGCCGCCGCGTTGAGCGTCTCGTCCACGCCGACCATCTCGTCGCGCCCGAGGATCCCGAGTCCGACCAACTGCGCCTTCGCGCGGCGGCTGGCGTCGAACTCGACGGGCAACGTCACGAGTTGGAAGACCACCATCACCATCAACGCTGCGATGGCGAAAGGCAGGATCGCTTGGATGAACGCGCCGCCGAGGAAGAAGCCCCAGCCGAAGATGAAGTAGGCGACCGGAGCGGCGAACTGCACCGCCGGTGCGATCGTCTGCCGCACCTTCATCATCGCGTAGCCCTGCTTGTGCTGGATCGCGTGGCCGGCCTCGTGGGCCGCCACACCGAGCGCCGCCAAGCTGTAGCCGCTGTAGTTGTGGGCCGAGAGCGCGAGCCGCTTGTTGATCGGATCGTAGTGGTCGGTGAGCATTCCTTCCACCTCGACGATCTCGACGTCGTTGATCCCCGCGCTCGACATCACCGCCTCAGCCGCCTCGCGTCCGGTGATCCGGCCGCGGGAACCGATCTGCGAGTTCTTCTGGTACGCGCTCGACACCTTGAACTGGGCGAAGAGACCGAGCAGGAGAGGAATTCCGATGAGGATGAGCCAGAACATCATGGTGGGAATGGGCTGAGGTGGTTGAAGTTCGTGGAGGTTGGCAGTCGGACCGGCGGGAGCAACTTTTGTCCCAACATCTCGCGCCTGTTTCCTTCAGCACCGGCGCTATCGTTTCTCGCTGTTTGCTGGGCAGTTGTGCATCAGGCCACCCACGCGTCGAAAAACCGCCCGTCCTTGGAACGCGCAAACTTGGCGCACGGCCGACCCTCCCGCGCGCCGCCCCGGCGCCCTACCCGATCACCTGGCCCACCGGCATCGCCGCCAAGTTCAGCGCTCCCGCCGGCGCCTTCCCCCAGTACGGCCTGCGCTGCCAGATCGCCATCGTCGCCCGCCCCGACGCCGACAAGGGCGAGCGCCTCCTCGCCGTCACCAACGAGCCCCGACTCACGCTCGACGCCCTCCGCGCCGTCCTCCGCGAGAAAGGCCTGCCCAACCTCGCCTTCCCCCGCGACCTGCACGTCGTCCCGCAGATCCCCAAGCTCGGCACCGGCAAGACCGACCACCGCGCCCTGGAGAAGCTCCTCTGAGCCGCCCCCTCGCGCAAAGCGTTCAGCGCCAGCCCAGCCGTTTCCCGGCAAGCAACACCGCCACCACTGCCCCTACTGGTTCGGCACTCTCATCCGTGGAACCAGAAGAACCACACATAATATGCCGGAGCAATCGCTGGAACGCACCAAGCAAGATCACAGACCACGCGGTGCACATTTCGGCGGCGCGCAAACCGATAGATAACCCAGGCGATACCAAAGAGCACCGGATAAAACCAAGTAAGGTAAACAAACGCATACCGCCGTACTTCGTCTGCTCGACACTCGACCGGCGAATCGAACACGAAGATAGCTCCGTACGAGAACAGCGGCCACGCTACAACGCCGAGTCCAAACACGATCGCCGACGCAATTCCCTCCCATGCCCATACTCGCGTCGCTTCCTTTGCTGGTAGTGACATATGCCTTTCGCCTATCATTCAAAGGTGGTCGTTAGCAGGTGCCTGCGAAGGAGGAAAATTCAGGGACTTGGCTGTTGTCCGATCCGGCCGCTGATCGGACTGCTTCCCCTGGGCGCCAGTTACATCAAAGCGAAGCTCTCGTCGCGCATGATCAAGATCGAGGTTCTCGACTCTGGGATCCCAATCGGGATGTCGAACCATCGGCCAATGAAGCAATGCGAAGAACCGATACTCCCCGAACCGCCCATTTTTATGTCCCATCAGGTGCGCGCGGCCTTCAGCTCGCAGCCCCTCATTCGACGGCCTACAGCTGTCGGGAATCAAGTCATCGACCCACTGCCGTCGTAGCTCCTTGTCGCTCGACACAGCCATACTTGCGCCAGTGGCTCGGGCCAAGCGCGCCCAAAACATGGCGTCATCGGGTATCGTATCTTCACTCATCTTCTTTTCCCAATAGCCGAATTCACCCGCACTGAGTGCTGCGTTGGCAGGCGGGAAAGGGCCAACGAAAGCCCCACTCTTTGAGTCGTTCACCAGCTGCGCCCCAAGCGAAAAACCTGTTCGCCGACGATTCTGTCGGCCCGGGGAAAGCGCTATTGGCGGCGGGGTTCACGGCCCGGCAGCGTACCGGCGGCTCCAATGCAGGCAAGGGCGTTGTGGCGAGGCCGGAGGCAGGAACGAGGATGCAAGCGGCGGCACACGCTGTACCACTATCTCTACGCCCCGCTCTTCTGTGCACGGTCCTCCACGGTCACGCGGCCTCGGATCGAGTGCCCATTCCCTCTGTCCGCCTATCAGTGTTCATCAGTGTGCATCAGTGGCTCCAACTGCCTTGGTTGCGGCTCCGCCGCGCCAGGGTCGTTGTCGCTCCGGTGTTTGAGGTAGGAGCCTGCTTGCAGGCGATTTCGGGTGGTGGGTCGCCTGCAAGCAGGCTCCTACCTCCGGATCGTTGCGTAGCAGCTCGCGCACGCGGCGGTGTTGGGGGCAACGCCGCCCACCCCCTATTCCCGCCGTTCCGTTCTTCGTTTCCTTCTGTGGTCTGCTGCCGCTCCGTGCCGCCACGGCACCGGCGCCGGCTCACACCAGCCCCGAGCGCACGAGCAGCGCGTTGAGGTCGGGCTCGCGGCCCATGAACCGTTTGAACAGCGCCATCGGTTCCTCGGAGTTGCCGCGGCTGAGCACGTGTCGCCGGAAATCCGCACCGGTCACGGCGTTGAAGATCCCCTCGCGCTGGAACCGCGTGAACGCGTCGGCGTCGAGCACCTCCGCCCACTTGTACGAGTAGTAGGCGGCGGCGTAGCCGACCGAACTGGAAAACAGGTGACCGAAACGCCGCACCAGCGACGGCGCCGCCGGCTCCGTCGGCACGAGGTAGTCGGCGATCGCGGACTTGATCGACGCGTCGAGGTCGCCCGCGGCGTAGCGCTCGGGATGCAGGTGCAGCTCTAGATCCATTTTGCCGAACGAGAGCTGGCGCATCGTCACCGTCGCCGCCCGGAAATTCCGCGCCGCCTTCATCTTGGCGAAGAGCTCCTGCGGGATCGTCGCACCGGTCTCGAAGTGCCGCGCGAAGAGGTCCAGCCCCTCGCGCTCCCAGGTCCAGTTCTCCAGGATCTGCGAGGGCAGCTCGACGAAGTCCCACGCCACGTTCACGCCGTTGAGCGTCTTGTACGGCACCTCGCCGAGCAGGTGGTGCAGCAGGTGGCCGAACTCGTGGAAGATCGTCTCGACCTCGCGGTGCGTGAGCAGCGCCGGCTTGTCGCCAGTCGGCGGAGTCAGGTTGCCGCAGATCAGCCCGAGGTGCGGCGCGAGGCGGCCGTCGGCCTGCGGCTCGCCGGTGAGCAGGTAGTTCATCCACGCGCCGCCGCGCTTCGACTCGCGCGGATGCCAGTCGGCGTAGAACGACCCGAGGTGACGCCCGTCCCTCTCGTCGCGCAGCTCGTAGAACTTCACATCCGGGTGCCAGACCTCCGCCGCGCCGGCCGGCCGCTCGACGGCCTGCACGCCGAACGTGCGCCGAACCACCTCGAACAGCCCGGCGATCACCCGCTCCAACGGGAAATACGGCCGAAGCGCCTCCTCGTCGAAGGCGTAACGCTCCTGCCGCAGCTTCTCCGCCCAGTAACCGATTTCCCAGGGCGCAAGCCGACCGACCGGACGCCCCGCACGCTCCGCGGCGAACCGCTCCAGCTCCGCTGCCTCGCGGGCGAACGCCGCGCCCACGCGCGCGTGCAGGTCCTCGACGAAGTGCAGCGCCGTCGCGCCGTCGCGGGCCATCCGCCGCTCAAGCACCTGGTCCGGGAAATGCGCCTTGCCCAGCAGCGTCGCCTTCTCGTGGCGCAACGCCAGGATCCGGCGGACGAGCGCGGTGTTGTCGTGCGCGCCGGTCGCGCCCACGCCGCACGAGCCCTCCCACATCCGGCGCCGCAACGCGGCGTCGTCGAGGTAGGTCATGAACGGTTCGAGCGACGGCATGTGCAGCGTGAACCGCCACTTCGGCTGCGCCTCGCTGCCGTGCCCCTTCGCCAGCGCGTTGCGCCGCGCGGCCTCCTTCGCCCGCGCGGGCAGCCCGGCGAGCTTCGACTCGTCGTCGACGACGAGTTCCCAGGCGTTGGTCGAATCGAGCACGTTCTCCGAGTACTTCTGGCAGAGCTGCGAGAGCTCGGACTCCAATTTCTCAAGACGCGCCGTCTTCTCCGGCGGCAAGTCCGCGCCGGCCTGGCGGAAGTCCGCCATCGTCTCCTCGAAGAGCCGTTTCTGTACGCCCGTCAGCGCCATCGCCTCGGGTGTGGCCGCGAAGGCGCGCAGCGCGGCCCAGAGCTGGGCGTTGAGCGGGATCTTCGCGTAGAACTCGGACACCGCCGGCAGCATCGCGTTGTACGCCTCGCGCAGCTGCGGCGAGTCGGCCACGGAGTTCAGGTGCCCGACAAATCCCCACGCGCGGCCGAGCTCGTCGCATGCGCGCTCCAGCGCCTCGACCGTCGAGGCGAACGTCACCGTCGCCAGATCCTGGTTGGCCACGGTGTCGAGGTTGCGCTGCGCGCGGGCGAGCGCCTCGGTGACGTCGGGCCCGACGGCGGCGGGCACGAGCTGCGACCAGCGGACGGCGAAATCGGGGGCGAGGAAAGGATGCGTGGCCATGCTGCCGCCGAGCAACCCGCCCGCCCCTACCCGAGTCAAACCGCAAAGGCGCCGCCGATCACCAGCGATACGCCAGGCCGAACGAATACTGCCGCGGCGAAGCGGGCACCGCCGGGACCTCCTCGAAGGCGCAGTCCCACAGGTTCTCGACCTGCGCCGAGAGCTCGAGTCCGCGGACCTGCGGGACATACCAGTGCACGCTGAGCGAGGAGATCACCGCCCGCGGGCTGCTCCGCCGCAGGGAGTTCGGCTCCTGCTCGCGATACTCGTTGTCGCAGCGCAGCTCGAGCTGCGTGAGCGGTTGCCAGACCAGGGCGGCCGTCACGCGGTGCCGGGCGAAGTTCAGGGCGTAGAAACTGGCGTCGACGGACGCCGAACCGTAGTCCTCGTTCTTTCCCAGCCAGGTGTAGCCGAGCGTGGCGCGGCCGTGCTGCCACCGATAAGTGGCGACAGTCTCCCACCCCATCGTGTCGATGTCGACGGCGTTGGCCGTGCGCGCGGTCACTCCCCGGCGGTAGGTCCAGTCGGTGAGATCGCGATCCTGCCGCAGAAAGAAGGCGGTCTGCATCTCGAGCCGACCGATCGTGTGCCGGGCTCCGAGCTCCCAGTTTGTGCTCCGGGTGCGGCCAAGATCGGGATTGCCGCGAAAAAGCCCGGCCCCGGCCGGGGAGTTGAGCGCGGTATAGCTGGAGACCTGCGAATCCCCGGCCACCTGCGCGAACAAGCGCGTGGTACCACCGGCCGCGCCGACATGGCGCCACGCCAGTTCCGCGAGGGGTGCCACCGCGCCGGACCCGCGGTTGTCGTCGGCCCAGCTCGCACCGGCCTGCACCTCGAGCCGGTCGGCCGGGGTCAGGACGAACGTGCGCGCAGCATCGGCGGACATTTTCCAATACGTGCGCGTGTCGAACCGCCCGGCGGTGAGCGACGTCGAGTCGAGCGAGTCGGCGGCCGCCTCCGCCCGCCCGCGCACCCACCAACCGTCGCGGACCTCGCGCCGCCCCTCCAGTGCGACCGCGGCCACCTGCGTCTCGTGTTGGTAAGGATCGAACCGGCCGGGCTGGGTGCGATCGGCCTCGTAGTCGTCGGTGTTGCGCCGCCAGAGCGCGGAGGCCTGCCAGTATTCGCCGTCGGTCGTACCGACACGGTGGTTGACGGCAAGCAGGGTGGTGGCGAGGTCCTCGGTCTCGAGCCAGTTGAAAGGGGTATAGAGATTGGGCCAGCCGAAGAACTTCGTCTGGTGGCCGGCGAAGAGATCCGTCTGCGCGCCAGCGCGGACAACTTGCAGGCGGGCGGCGTAGCGGTTGAACCGGTGGTCGCCGCCCACGACGGCGCCGTCAGACTCCGAGTGCGCCACCGAGACATCGGTGGCGATCACGCCACCACTGGCGAGGGGCCGGGCCACACCTTGGTAGAGATGGCCGCGCCACGTGGCGTGCTCCCCGGCCGAGAGGCTCAACTCGCCCTGCGTCGCGATCGGCGCCCACTCGTACGCCAGCGTGGCGACGCTGGAGTTGAGTCCCGCAATGGCCGCGTCGATCCCGGTCAGCACGCGCACCGGCGCAAGCATGGCGGGCGCCACCGGCAACTCGGCGGCGTAGTGGCCGGTCTGGGGATCGACGTAGGCGACTCCGCCGATCCGGAAACCGGTGTTCTCGAACAGGCCGCCACGTACCGCGATGTCGGCCTGCCCCTCCGCGAAGTTGCGCGCCTGGACGTCGACCGACGGCTCGAACCGCAGTCCGGATACTGGCATGGCGAAGGTGGCCACCGGCGTGTCGTTGGCCACGCGCAGCGCCGTCGTCACGAACGGCGGCAGGGTCACGACCTCCTCTGCGGGGAGCCAAGCCGGAGCGCCGGCAACAAGGAGCAGGACGAGGAGACGGGACGGACGGTTCATCGGCCGCTGGTTAAGTTGAATTTCGCTCTACTTAACAAGCGCGGATTTCCGCCCCCGTTCCGCCCGCCGCGTCCGGGCACAAAAAACGCGGGCCTCCCGGCCCGCGTCATGGAAGATTGGCTATGGCTGGAGGTGCGGCTTATTCGTCGCCGTCGTTGCCGATCGCCTCGACCGGGCAGCCTTCGAGGGCCTCGGTGCACTTGGCGATGTCATCATCGGTCACGGGCTGCTTGGAGACGAACGTGTAGCCGCCCTCTTCATTGCGTGCGAAGAAATCCGGGGCCGTCTCGCGGCACAGATCGCAGTCGATGCACTGCTGATCGACGTAGAATTTGCCGGCAATGTTGTCGGCCCATTTTTCAGCTTTGTTCGCCATAGTGGCGGAAGAAGAAGTCGGCGGGACGAGACGAGTCAAGAGGCGAAGCCGGCACGGCGGGGGCGCCGATCGGGGGCAGCGCCCACAGCGCGCGCAACGGGACCGCGCCTTGGCCGTTGCAAAACGCGAGCGACAGCTTTGTTTTCGCCGGAACACCTGTCTGCCACCGTCCCCGATGATCTCCGACCGTTACTACATGCGTGATCCCAATCCCGCCAAGGGGCTCGCCCCTTTGCTCTGGCTGATCGGCGCCTTGGTCGGCTGCTTCATCCTGCAGCGAGTCGTGGAATGGACCGCCCCGGGGTCGACCTACGACTGGGTCGCGCTCACTGCCGACACCATCCGCCACGGGCGCGTCTGGACTCTGCTCACCTACAGCTTCCTGCACGAACCGAACAATCTGCTCCATCTGATCTTCAACGCGCTGGGCATCCTGTTCATCGGCCGGCTGCTGCTGCCCACGGTCGGCACGCGGCGTTTCCTGCTGACGTATTTCGGCGCGGCGTTGGCCGGCGGCATCTTCTGGCTCGCGGTCAACTTCACCTCCCCCAGTCGCCCTGTCCTGCTCGGTGCCTCGGCCGGCACCTACGGGCTGCTGGCCCTGTTCTGCTGCCGCTTCGCCTTCGATCGGATGACGGTCCTGCTCTTCTTCGTCATCCCGGTGACGATCGTGCCCCGGTATTTCCTGATCGTGATCGGGGCGATCGAGACGATCTTCTTCCTCTTCGCCGAACTCTTCCCGGTCGGCGCGCCGAGCACCTTCGCCCACTCCGCCCATGTCGCGGGCCTGCTCGCCGGGATCATCGCCTACCGTGCCATGACCGCCCGCGACGCCGCTGCGGACGAAGAGCCACCATCGCGGGCCGCGATCGAACTGCCTGCCTGGCGCCGCAAGAAGAAGACCGCCGCCGAGGCCCCCTCGTTCAAGGTCAACCTCACCGGACGGGAACACCTCAAGGCCGAGGTCGATCGCATCCTCGACAAGATCAACACCAGCGGGTTCGGGTCCCTCACCGCCGAGGAGAAGCGCACGCTCGACGAGGCGCGGGACATGATGACCAAACGTTAGCGCGCCCGGTCCTCCGTGAACCGGTGCCGCTGGCGCGCCAAGCGCACCGCGCCGCCGCCGATTACGATCAGCCGCCCCCGGGGGCCTTCAGCCCCGTGAGCTTGCGCCGATACCCCGTCTCGCAACACTGCCCATGGGTTCCCCCCCCCCGGGAACCTTCCGCTGCCGGGCGTTTCATTCCTCCATCCACTTTCTCCACGTGATCCGTCGTTTTCTCTCCACCCTCCTCGCCGCCACCGTCGCCGTCCTGGCAGTCGGGGCCGAGGCCTCCACGTTCACCACCACCTCGGTGATGGCCCAAGAGACCACCCGCATGGTGCGTTTTCTCGAGAGTTTCCATTTCCAAGGCCGCGAGCTCACCACCGACGACTTCCACCAGCTCCTCCCCGACTTCATGGCCGACCTCGACTCCCAGCGGCTGTTCTTTCTGGCCGCCGATCAGGAGCAACTCACCGCGCGTTTCAGCGAACGCCTCGCCAAGGATCTGCGCTATCTCGGTAATATCGACGCCGCCTACGCCGCCTTCCGCCTCTACCGCGATCGCGTCACCGCGCGGGTGACATGGATCAACCTCGAGCTCGCCAAGGACACCGACTTCACCGCGAACGAAGAATTCCAGTGGGACCGCACCAAGGCACCCTGGCCCGCCACGCTCGACGAGGCCAACGACCTCTGGCGCCGTCGCCTCAAGTTCGAGCTCCTGCAGGACCTCCTCAACGACAAGCCCATCGAGACCGCCAAGGAGAACGTCCGCAAACGTTACGAGCGCCTCCAGCGCAGCCTCGACGAGATCGACGCCGAGGAGGTTCAGGAGATCTATCTCTCCACCCTCGCCGCCATGTACGACCCGCACACCTCGTACATGTCGCCCTCCACCCTCGACGACTTCAACATGCAGATGCGCCTCAAGCTCATCGGCATCGGCGCCCAACTCTCCGACCAGGACGGCATCTGCACCATCCGCGAACTCATCCCCGGCGGTCCCGCCGATCGTTCCAAGCTCCTGCGCCCCAACGACAAGATCGTCGGCGTCGCCCAAGGCCCGGCCGACTTCGTCGACGTCGTCGGCATGAAGCTGCGCAAGGTTGTCCAGCTCATCCGCGGTGACAAGGGCACCACCGTCCGGCTCCTCATCCAGCCCGGCGACGCCACCGACCCCTCCGCCCGCCGCGAGATCTCGCTTGTCCGCGACGAGGTCAAACTCAACGACAAGCGCGCCCGCGCCACCCTCGAGCAGGTCCCCTCCGCCGATAGCCAGGGCACGCTACCCATCGGCGTCATCGAGCTGCCCGCCTTCTACGGCGCCAACGAGGACGAGGGCGGCAACCCCGGCGTCAGCGCCACCAACGACGTCGAGGAGTTGCTCCGCAAGCTCATCGCCGCCGGCGCCAAAGGCATCGTGCTCGATCTGCGCCGCAACGGCGGCGGCCTGCTCTCCGAAGCCGTCGACCTCACCGGCCTCTTCATCGCCCGCGGCCCCGTCGTCCAAGTGCGCGACTCCCTCAACCGCGTCGAGGTCCGCGACGACGAGAACCCCCGCACCGTCTGGGATGGCCCCCTCGCCGTCCTCACCTCCCGCTACAGCGCCTCCGCCTCCGAGATCGTCGCCGGCGCCCTCCAGAACTACGGCCGCGCCATCGTCGTCGGCGACAACTCCACCCATGGCAAGGGCACGGTGCAGACCATCATGCCCATCCTCGACGACTCCCGCTTCCGCCGTTTCCTCGAGGAGCCGCCCCGCAGTGGCGCCACCAAGATGACGATCCAGAAGTTCTACCTGCCCAACGGCGTCTCCACCCAGAACCGCGGCGTACTCTCCGACATCGCGCTGCCCTCCATCGAGGAGTTCCTCCCCATCGGCGAATCCGACCTCCCGCACGCCCTCGCCTGGGACACCATCAAGACCACCCGCTTCGAAGGATCCTCCCTCGACGCCCGGTTCATCGACCTCCTGCGCCAGCGCAGCCTGGCCCGCCAAACCTCGCTTGAGGAGTTCGCCTACCTCCGCCGCAACATCGACCGTTTCAAGCAGTACGAGGAGCGCAAGAGCGTCTCCCTCAATCTCGAGACCCGCCGCGCCGAGAAGAAGGAAGGCGACGCCTTCCGCGATGCCGCCAAGCAGCAACGCCTCGAACTCGCCAAGCTCAACTTCGCCACCACCGAGGTCGTCCTCGACAATATCGAGCCCACCCCCGAGCCGTCGACGCCGCCCGCGAAGAATGATGACGACGACGAGACGGACGACGACACCGACGACCCGAAGACGAAGATCGACATCCACCTGCGCGAAAGCCTCCGCGTGCTCTCCGACGCCATCGACCTCTGGCCCCAGCCTCAGCTCTGGGCCCAGAGCAGCCATCCCGTCGCCGCCAACCAACCCAACCGCTTCGCGCCGATCCCCTGAGCCACCGCCCTGTCTCCCGGTAGGGAGCAGGCGAACGAGAGCCCGAGCCCCGGCACGGCCGAACAGCTGATCGCGTGGTTCAAGCTTCGTCACCGATCGTTCAGCACGGACCGAGCGCCGAGCATCCAACTCGTGGCGTTTGAGCGCCGCGAGGGCCGCGTCGCTCGCCCGGTCCGCTCGCCCCTCGAGAGAGGCAGCATAGCTGCTCGGGAAATCCTGTGATGCCCGCGGGGGCCGTCCACAGCACGGTCGTCCGTCGCGGGAGCAACGACGAGCAACAAGCCGTCCGGGGCACCACCCGTGCTGCGCACATCCCTCGCCGCACCGGCGGACGCCCGCCGCAACGCTCGCAATGAAGCATCCCCGATGCCGCTCGTGAAACACCGGTCCCCGCCCACCGGCCACCGGCTACCGCTCGCCGTCCACGGTCCACCGCCCACCGTCCACCGCCCACGGTCCACCGCCCACCGTCCACCGCCCACCGTCCACCGCCCACCGAATCCACTCACCCCAGCGCCTTCGCCTGCGCGTCGAGGTGCTTCTTGATGCTGCCGCAGACCGTGTCGCACATCGAAAAGATCCCCGGGTCGGCGATCGCGTAGAGGACGTTGAGCCCCTGTTTGCGCCGCGTGAGCAGGCCGCACGCGGTGAGCACCTGCAGGTGTTTGGAGATGTTCGCCTGACTCGTCTCCTGCTGCTCGACCAACTCCGTCACACTCAGCTCGCCCGCGCGCAGCGCCATCAGGATGCGCAGCCGCATCGGCTCCCCCATCGCACGGAAACGCTGGGCGATCAGCTCGATGGTTTCGGTCGGCAGTTCCTTGGCCATGCCGAGCACCACAAACGGAAATCTGGGACTTGACGACTTCAATCTTCCGTATAACTATGTGGCTATTCAGTAAAACGCAACTCCTCTTTCCTATGAAACTCGAATACCGCATCCGCGTCCTCGCCGGCACCATGGTCCTCGCCAGCCTCGCCCTCGGGCACTGGGTCAGCCCCTGGTGGCTGCTCCTCGCCGCCTTCGTCGGCGTGAACCTCGTCCAGTCCGCCTTCACCGGCTTGTGCCCCGCCTGCAACATCCTGCGCCGCATGTTCCCCGACGCGCCCGGCTCCTGCGGCTGCGACGACGGCAAGTGCGACTGCGACTCCGGCTCTGGCTCGTCCGAGAAGCCCGGAGACTCCTGCAGCTGCGGCAAACACTGAGCCAGGGCGACATCTCCAGCAGGAGCCTGCTTCCAGGCGATTCCGATCCGAGAACAGGCGCCACCTCGGGATCGCCTGCCAACAGGCTCCTACCTCCACCAACCCTCCTCCGGATCAGTGCCCATTGGTGTGTATTAGTGGTTCCCTCCTCCGTCCCGCTCTCCGCCTTCCGTCGTCTGTCATCCTCAGCCACCGCCTCCAACGCCCGCCGCCATGAAAGCCCTCCGTTTCCTTGCCCCCGTCCTCATCGGAGCCATACTCGGCACCCTCATGGGCTACTTCGGCCAGTGCACCTCCGGCACCTGCCCGCTCACGTCCACCTGGTGGCGCGGCGCCATCTACGGCGGTGTCCTCGGCGCCCTTGTCGCCCTCTCCTCGGTCCGCGCCTGACCGCCGCTCCGCGCACTGCCCCAACTCTCCTCCGGATTAGCGCCAATTAGCGTTCATTAGCGGTACCCCTTCCCTCCTCCGCCCCGTCCGCCCACCCACGGCCCACCGTCCACCGAGCACTGTCCACCGCCCACCGGCCCCCCTTTCTCATGAAACACCACCTCGTTCTCCCCGCTCTCGCCCTCGGTTTGCTCGCCGGCGGCTGCAGCCGCGATCCGCACGCCGCGCCGCCGCTGCCGACCGTGGCCGTCCGCACCACCGAGGTGCGCGCGATCACCGAGCTGCGCCGCACCGAACTGCCGGGCACCGTGCGCGCCGTCGAGCGCGCCGCACTCGCCCCGAAGGTCACCGGCACCATCGCCCACCTGCCGATCGCCCTCGGCCAATCCGTGAAACGTGGCGACACGCTCGCGATCATCTCCGCCAACGAGATCAACGCCCGTCTCGCCCAGGCCGAGGCCGGTCTCGCCCAGGCCCGCCGCGACCTTGAGCGCGAGACCACCCTCGAGGCCAAGGGCGCCAGCGCCACCGAGACCGTCCGCAGCATGCAGGACCGCGTCGCCATCGCCGAGGCCACCGTCGCCGAGGCGCGCACGATGCTCACCTACACCACGATCACCGCGCCGTTCGACGGCGTGATCACCCGCCGCCTCGTCAACGAGGGCGACCTCGCCGCCCCGGGCAACCCGCTCCTCGAGCTCGAGAACCCCGCCCTCCAACGCGTCGAGGTCGAGGTCCCCGACAGCCTCGCCGCCGTCGCCGTCGGCACCGAGGTGCCGGTGCGCATCAACACCCTCGAGCTCGTCGGCCGCGTCGCCGAGGTCTCCCCCGCGCTCGACGCCGTCTCGCGCACCTTCCTCGCGAAGATCGACCTGCCCGCCGGCGCCGCCGTGCGCTCCGGCCAGTTCGCGCGCGTTGCCTGGCCCGCCGGCGAGACCAAGGCGCTCGTCGTGCCCGCCGCCGCCGTCACCACCTTCGGCCAGATGGAACGCGTGTTCGTCGTCGCGAACAATTCCGCCAGTCTCCGCCTCGTGAAAACCGGCGCCCGCCACGGCGCCGAGATCGAGATCCTCTCCGGCCTCGCCGCCGGCGAGCGTGTCGTCAGCGATGTCGCCGCCGCGCCGTTGCGCGACGGCCAGCCCGTGGAGGTGAAGCCGTGAGCAGCGCAGCCGACAACTCAGCCGCCGGCACCGCCGCGCCTAAGCTCGGCATCACGGGCCGGCTCGCCGCGCTCTTCATCGACTCGCGGCTCACGCCGATCGTGATCATCGCCTCGATCCTCATGGGCGCGTTCGCCGTGTTCATGCTCCCGCGCGAGGAGGAGCCGCAGATCAAGGTGCCGATGGTCGACGTCATGGTCGCCATGCCCGGCTCGACCGCCGCCGAAGTGGAAAACCGGATGACCCGCCCGATGGAGAAGCTCCTCTGGGAGATACCCGGCGTCGAATACCTCTACTCCACCTCCAGCCCCGGCAACGCGATGACCATCGTGCGCTTCAAGGTCGGCACCGACCTCGAGGCCGCGCTCGTCCGCCTCAACCAGAAACTGGAGGCCAACTTCGACCGCATCCCGCTCGGCGGCAGCATGCCGATCGTGAAACCGCGCGCGATCGACGACGTGCCCGTCCTCGCGCTCACGCTCCACAGCGCCACGCACGACCACCTCACGCTCCGCCGCCTCGCCGCCCAGCTCGACGACGAGATCAAATCCATCCCGCAGGTCGCCGAGACCACGCTCATCGGCGGCGTGCGCCGCGCCGTGCGTGTGCAACTCGACCCCGTCGCGCTCGCCTCGCGCAACCTCTCCGTCACCCAGCTCGCCCCCGCGCTCCAGCAGGCCAACCGCCAGGCGCAGCTCGGCTCACTGCCCACGGCCGACACCGAAGTTCTCCTCGAAACCGGCACCTTCCTGCGCGATGCCGCCGATGTCGGCGCCGTCGTCGTGGGCGTCTATCAGGAGCGCCCGGTCTACCTCCGCGATGTCGCCACGATCCGCGACGCCGCCGAGGAACCGGCTAACTACGTTCTCTTCGGCACCGGAGCCGGCGCGGCTCTCGACGCCCATTCCGCTCGTAGCGGAACGGTTCCCGTTCCGTCCGGAAGCGTTACCGCTTCCGCCACCCCAAGCACCGACCCCGAGGCCGCTGTGACGCTCAGCATCGCGAAGCGCCCGGGCGCCAACGCCATCGACGTCGTCAACGCCATCCTCGCCAAGGTCGACACCCTCAAGGGCCGGCTGCTCCCCGCCGATGTCCAGCTCGCGGTGACGCGCGACTACGGCCACACCGCCGCCGAGAAGTCCAACGAGCTCCTGCTGCACATGGGCATCGCCGTCTTCGGCGTCGCGCTGCTCATCCTCTTCTTCCTCGGCTGGCGCGAGTCGCTGGTCGTGTTGCTCGCGATCCCGTCGACCCTCGCGCTCACGCTCCTCGTGTTCTACCTCTACGGTTACACGCTCAACCGCATCACGCTCTTCGCGCTGATCTTCTCGATCGGCATCCTCGTCGACGATGCGATCGTGGTCGTCGAGAACATCGTCCGCCACGTGCGCCTGCCCGGCGCCGAGAAGAAGCCACTCACGCAGGTCGCGTTGGAGGCGGTCGACGAGGTGGGCAACCCCACCGTGCTCGCCACCTGGGCCGTGATCGCCGCGATCCTCCCGATGGCGTTCGTCGGCGGCCTCATGGGCCCGTACATGCGCCCGATCCCGATCGGCTCCACCGCCGCGATGCTCTTCTCGCTCGTGATCGCCTTCACGGTCACGCCGTGGGCCGCGATCCGCGTCCTCAAACGCCACCTCGCTCCTTCCCGTAGCGGAACGGTTTCCGTTCCGCCTTCCACCGCCCCCGTGGACCACGACCACGCGCCCGACGACTGGTCCACGCGCCTCTACCACCGCGTCATGGACCCGCTGCTCGACCACGTGCGCTGGCGCTGGGCGTTCCTCGGCGGCATCGTCGCCGCGCTGCTCGCCGCGATGGGGCTCGTTCTCCTCGGCGCCGTGAAGGTCAAGATGCTGCCCTTCGACAACAAGTCGGAGTTCCAGATCATCCTCAACACCGAGGAGGGCACCACGCTCGAGCGCACCACCGCCATCGCGCAGGAGATGGCCGCCGCGCTCCGCGACGAGCCCGAGGTGCGCGACTACCAGATCTACGCCGGCACCGCCTCGCCGTTCAATTTCAACGGCCTCGTCCGCCACTACTTCATGCGCCGCGGCCCCAACGTGGCCGACATCCAGGTCAACCTCGTCGGCAAGGGCGAGCGCTCGCTCCAGAGCCACGACATCGCCAAGCGCATCCGCCCGCAGGTCGCCGCCATCGCCGCCAAGTACGGCGCCTCCGTCGCCGTCGCCGAGGTGCCGCCCGGTCCGCCCGTGCTCCAGACCCTTGTCGCCGAAATCTACGGACCGACCGACGAAGTCCGCCTCGCCCTCGCGCAGCGCGTGCGCTCGATCATGGAGCAGTCCGCCGGCGTCGTGGATGTCGACTGGTACGTCGAGGCGCAGCAGTCGAAGGTGCGCTACGTCGTCGACAAGGAGAAGGCCGCGCTCCACGGCATCACCGAGGGCGACATCGCGCAGGCGCTCCGCATCGCCGCGCCCGGCCTCGCCGCCGATCTCCTCCACCTGCCCGACGAGCGCGAGGACATCAACGTCGTGCTCGAGCTGCCGCGCTCCGCCAAGGGCAGCCCCGAGGATCTGCTCGCGCTCCGCATCCGCAGCAGCGCGCCCGTCGCGCCGCCCGCGCCGAGTGGTGTCGCCGGTCTTGTGCCGCTCTCCGAACTCGTGCGCCTCGAGCGCGTGCCCGGCGAGCGCAGCCTCTACCGCAAGAACCTCGTGCCCGTGACCTACGTCACCGCCGACGTCGCCGGCGTGGTCGAGAGCCCGGCCTACGCGATGTTCGCGATGAACAAGGAACTCGCAAAGATCGACGCCCGGGAGTTCGGCGGCGCGTCCCCCAAGCTCGAGATCCTCAACATGAGCATGCCCTTCGACCCGCGGCAGCCCGCGATGAAGTGGGACGGCGAGTGGCACATCACCCTCGAGGTCTTCCGCGACCTCGGCCTGGCCTTCGCCGCCGTGCTCATCCTCATCTACATGCTCATGGTCGGCTGGTTCAAAAGCTAC
>JAEWNN010000113.1 GCA_023457035.1 Verrucomicrobiota bacterium | reverse complement strand
CTGCTGCGCGGTTCATGAAACTCGACCTCCCCGCGGGCGACTTCGCCGGCTATATCTTCGACTGCGACGGCACGCTCATCGACTCGATGCCCGTGCACTACCGCGCCTGGGACGAGGCGATGCGGCGTCAGGGCATGCCGGGGGTGCTCGATGAAAACCTGTTCTACTCGCTCGGCGGCGTGCCCACCCGGCGCGTGGCCCAGCTCATCGCCGAACACTACGGGCTGAAGATCGACGTCGAGCAGGTGTTCCACCTGAAGGAGAAACTCTTCGTCGAGCTGTTGGCCGACGTGAAACACATCCGCCCCGTGGTGGAGTTCGCACGCCAGGCCGTGGCGGCCGGCAAACCGGTCTCGGTCGCCTCGGGCGGACCGCGCGACATCGTGCATCACTCGCTCAAGCTCGCGGGGCTCGCGCCACTCTTCCCGGTCGTCGTCACGCCGGAGGATGTCGCGCACGGCAAGCCGGCGCCCGACATGTTCCTGCTCGCCGCGCAGAAGATGGGCGTGCCGCCCGCGCGCTGCCTCGTGTTCGAGGACGCCGAGCCCGGCCATCAGGCTGCCGCGGCCGCCGGGATGCTGTCGGTGCATGTGCCCAGCCGCGGGCCGAGGGGGAAGTGAGAGAACTGCGGATTGCGGATTTCGGAATGCGGAATGGCGGAGGGACGGACGACAGAGGACTGAGAACGGAGGGCGGATGATGGAGGGCGGCGGGCGCACCCGATGTCCGGAGCTGTATTGAGCTTTCCCGATTCGGTTGACCGAGCTCGACGGCGTTGCCCCCAACGCCGTTGCGGGCGTGGGCAGGATTGGCCCACTATCGTCCACGAGTGATCTCGTGCCTGCGGCGGGGCGGAGTGCATGACGCGCTTGGGGGCAAGCGCCTCCACCCGCAAGCGTCGGTGTCTGCGAGCGGCTCGCCGGTCATGGCTTGCTCGGTCGGGCGGGGGTTGTTTCCCTGCTGTCGCCACATGCCCGCCGAACGCCTCACCAGCCTCCAGAATCCGCGCATCAAGCAGCTCGTCCGCCTGCGCGAGCGGCGCGAACGCGACGAGGCCGGCGTGTTCATCGTCGAGGGCTACCGCGAGATCCTGCGCGCGCTCGACCAGGGCGCGAAGCCGGTGGAGTTCTACGTCTCGCCCGACTGGTTCCTCGGCGAGAACGAGCCCGCGCTCATCGCCCGCGCCGAGGCCGCCGGCGCGCGGGTCTTCGAGCTCTCGAAGGACGCTTTCGCCAAGGTCGCCTACCGCGAACGGCCCGACGGCCTGCTCGCCCTGATCCCGCAATGGCGCACGAAGCTCGAGGAGTTGGAGCTGTCCAATCCCCCGTTCCTGCTCGTGGTCGAGGCCATCGAGAAGCCGGGCAACCTCGGCACCATCCTGCGCAGCGCCGACGCCGCCGGGGTCGACGCCGTGATCGTGTGCGACCCGGTGACGGATCTCTTCAATCCCAACGTCGTCCGCTCCTCGACCGGCGTGTTGTTTGCGATGCCGGTGGCGATCGCGACGACGGAGGAGGTGCACGCGTTCCTGCGCGCCAAGGGAATCCGCGTCGTGGCGACAACGCCCTCGGCGACCGAACTCTACACAAAGACGGACCTCACCGGCTCGGTGGCGCTGCTCATGGGCAGCGAGCAGTACGGCTTGAGCGACTTCTGGTTGAAGGAGGCCGACGCCCGCATCCGCATCCCCATGGCCGGCCAGGCCGATTCGCTCAACGTGGCGATGGCCACGATCATCACGCTCTTCGAGGCGGTGCGGCAGCGAGGGGAGTGATGGGCGGCGCGAAAACTATGCGGCGAACGATCAAGTGCCTGCTGCTGGTTGGTGGGCTTGGTGTGCTGCTGCTTCTGAGCGCGGCCATCTTGTGGCTCCGTGGCTGTGGAGCCGAAGACAACATCAGCTATTTTGAGCGTGTGAGCGGCATCAAGCTGCCGGCTGGATATTTCGAAGTCGAAACCGCTCATCCGCGAGAGTTCTGTTTGTCCGGCCGATTGAGGATCCCAAAGGCAGAAGAGTCGGTGTTCCTGACACGGTATGGCTTCAGCATTTCATCGGAGTTCCCGCTGAACTCTGACCTCGGGATTGATCCTGCTTGGTTTGTGCAGAGACAAGGCGTGTACCGCTGTGTCGGTCGGTCTCCGCACAATCGCTGGGAGCTGGCATATGATCCGGAGGCACAGCGCCTGTTCTTTGTGGTTTTATACCCGGACATGGCTGGAGATCCTCCGAGCTGATCTATTGATGACCGACAACCGCGCAGCAGGAGATAGCTCCCCCGCCTATCCCGACGCCCTCCGCGCCCAGCGCGACCTGAAGACGGGGCGCTATCAGAATATCGGAGGAGTGAAGCCACCGGAGCCGACCCAGATTCTGAAGTGGGGGCTGCGGCTCGGGCCGAAGGAGCAGCCGGCGGTCGAGCGCTCGCGCGTGCCGGCGGGGGCGGCGCCTGTTGTGGCGCCGGAGCTCGCGCGGATCGCGGCGCCACCGACAGACGGGATGCAGTTCACCTGGGTCGGGCACGCGACGTGGCTCATCCAGGTCGGCGGGCTGAACATCCTCACCGATCCGATCTGGTCGAAGTACTGTTCACCGGTGCCGTGGCCGATGCTGCGGCGACGCACGCCGCCGGGGATTCCGTTCGAGAAGCTCCCGCGCATCGACCTCGTGCTGGTGAGCCACTCTCACTACGACCACTGCGATGTGCCCACATTGCGGCGACTCGGTGACGCTTCGGCCTACGTGACGCCGGCGGGGCTGGCGCAGTTCGTCGGACGCAAGACCGGCGGTCGTGTGCATGAGGCCGAGTGGGGCGAGACGCTCGCGGTGGCGGGCGCGAAGCTCACGGCGTTGCCCGCGCTGCATTTCTCGGCGCGCACGGGCAAGGACCGCAATCAGACGCTCTGGTGCGGCTGGCTGCTCGAGGTCGCGGGGAAACGAATCTACTTCGCGGGCGACACCGGGATGGCGCCGTTCTTCGGCGAACTCGGCGCGTGGTTGCGCGCGACGGGCGGAGTCGATGTCGCCCTGCTGCCCATCGGCGCGTACCAGCCGCGCTGGGTGATGACGCCCGTCCATTGCACCGCGGCCGACGCCGTGGAGATCCACCAGCTCATCGGCGCGCGGCAGTCGCTCGCGATGCACTGGGGCACGTTCGTGCTGACCGAGGAGCCGCTGCGCGAACCGCCGGTGTTGCTGGCCGACACGCTCGCCGCCCGTGGCGTGCTGCCGGAGCAGTTCCGCACGCTCGCGGTGGGGGAGACGGTCGCGGTGCGGTGAGCGGTTGCCGGTTGCCTGTGGCCAGTTGCCGGTTGCCAGTGACCGGTGAACGGTGGCTGGTGACGTTGAGACGAAAGAGCTGTTTGGCAGGGCGCGGAGGGGGCGTGTGTTGATTTGCCGGTAGGACCGGTCTCTGCCCGGTCGCGTTGGATGGCGCCGTGAAAGGCGAGGCGAGTGTGGTCGGCGGGATCGAGGGCGTCCGGTCGGAGACCGGACCCACGGGGTGCTGGGCCGATGGGCTCGGGAGGGGCCGAATGGGGTTTGCGCATTTCGGGCGGGATGCCCGACCCGCCACCGGAAGCGATCTGGATGGGTGTTGCTTCGCGGCGCGGACTCGGTGGTTGCGCCGCCGGGGCGGCGATCTACAACCGCGGGCCATGTCCGCACCGGTCGCGAAACCGCATTTCCACGTCGTCTGCGCGCTGCTCGAGCGCGGCGGACGTGTGCTCGCCGCGCAGCGACCGGCGGGCAAGGCGCAGGGGCTGCTGTGGGAGTTTCCCGGTGGGAAACGCGAGGACGGCGAATCGCCGGAGATGGCGCTGGTGCGCGAGATCCACGAGGAGTTGCACGTGGCGATCGTGCTCGGCGCGCGGCTACCCGATGCCGTGCACGACTACGGGAAGTTCGCGATCACGCTCACGCCGTTTCGGGCGACGCTGCGCGACGCGGCCGCCGAGCCACACGCGGCGGAGCACGCGGCGCTGCGGTGGTGCGCGCCGGCGGAGTTGCGCGGGCTCGACTGGGCGCCGGCCGATGTGCCGATCGTGGAGGCGTATCTGCGCGGCCGGTGAATGGTGGACGGTGGACGGTGAACGGTGGACGGTCGGCGGTAGACGGTGGGCGTGGCGCCGGGGCTCGACTCGGGGAGGGCGGCGGGCATCTTCGGCGCCATGGAATGGACTCCCCTCGAGTGGCTCGAAGCCTTGTCCTACGTCGTCACGGTGGTGGGCCTGCCGTTCGCCATCGCGGTGTTTCTCTATGAGCAGCGGCGGGAGCGGCAGAGCGAGGAGGAGGAGATCTACCAGCGGCTCTCCGACGAGTACGCGGAGTTTCTCAAGGTGGTGCTGCAGCACGCGGACCTGGGATTGATGCGGGCGCAGACGGACGAGGGCGCGCTCACGGAGGAGCAGCGCGAACGGCGGCGGGTGCTCTTCGAGTTGCTGATCTCGATCTTCGAACGCGCCTATCTGCTGGTGTACGAGGAGAAGATGAAACGGCAGACCCAGCGCATGTGGATGAGTTGGGAGGACTACATGCGCGACTGGTGCCGCCGGAAGGACTTCCGCGGGTTGCTGCCGGCGTTGCTCGAGGGCGAGGACCCGGACTTCGTGCAGCACATCAGGCGTATCGCTGCGGAGGAGTCGGCGAAAGCCGAGGGACGGTGAGGCGGTGCGTAAGCGCCGGGGCCGGGCCTACCTGGCCTCGAGCACGGCCGCGAGCGCGTCGAGGAGCGACTTCATCGCGAAGGGCTTCTGGAGGAACCGGGCGATGCCGCGGGTGGCGAGCCGTTGCACGGCTTCGTCTTCGCTGTAGCCGCTCATGAGGATCACGGGGCAGGTGGAATCGATGTTTTGCATCTCGGCATGGGCGGCGGCGCCATCGAGGTGGGGCATCGAGAGGTCGAGCAGGACGGCGGCCAACTCCCGGTGGTGTGCGCGGAAGAGCGCAACGGCTTGGCGGCCGTCGGCGGCGAGGTGGACCGTGAAACCGAGGGAGACGAGGAAATCGCGGATGGTCTCGCGCAGCACGCGCTCGTCGTCGGCGACGAGGAGGACGCGGCCGGCGCCGGCCAGGGCGGTGGCCGCACGGTGCGGGGCGGCGGGCGCGGCGGGATCGGCGCAGGCGGGCAGGAGGATGCGGAAACAGGCGCCTTCGCCGGGCCGGCTCTCGACCTCGATGGCGCCGTGGTGGGCGCGCACGATGCCGAGCACCGCGGCGAGGCCGAGGCCGCGACCGGTGAACTTGGTGGTGAAGAACGGATCGAAGAGGCGGTCCTGGATCTCGGCGGGAATGCCGCAGCCGTTGTCGGCCACCTCCAGCACGAGGTAGTCGCCGGCGGGCAGCTCGGCGCCGAGGCGGGCGCGGGCGAGGCGGGCGGAGTCGAGCGGTTCGCGGCGAGTGGAGATGCGGATACGCCCGGCGACGGCCTCGGTGGCCTCGGCCGCGTTGAGCAGCAGGTTCATCGCGACCTGCTTGAGCTGCGTGGCGTCGGCCCGGACGGCGGGCAGCGGGTCGGCGAGCTCGAGCTCGAGTGTGCGCCCATGCGCGGCGGAGTCGCGGACGAGCTCCGCGGTCTCGCGCAGGATGGGGTTGAGGTGGAGGGGGCGGACGGCGAAGCGGCCCTTGCCCGAGTAGGCGAGCATCTGCCGGCAGAGGTCGGCGGCACGCAGCACGGCGGACTCGATGAACTGCAGGTTCTGCTCGAGTGCCTGCGGCGAGCCTGCGTTGCCGCGGGCGAGGGAGGCGTTGCCGAGGATGATGGTGAGCAGGTTGTTGAAGTCGTGCGCGATGCCGCCGGCGAGCACGCCGAGGCTTTCGAACTTCTGTTTCTCCCGCAGGAGGCCCTCGAGCCGTTCGCGTTCGGCGGCGGCCTCGATGCGCGCGGTGATGTCGCGCTGCACGCCGATCCAGTGGGAGAGGCGGCCGTCGGGCGCGCGGATCGGCATGATGCGCACCTCGACGTGGAAGGGCGTGCCGTCCTTGCGGTAGTTGACCAGCTCGGACGTGAAGACTTCGCCGCGCGCGAGGCAGGAGCGCATGCGGGCGATCTCGGCGCGGTCGCTGTCCGGGCCCTGGAGCAGCGAGGGCGAGCGGCCGAGCACCTCGGCGGCGGTGTAGCCGGCGAGCCGGGTGAAGGCGTCGTTGACGAAGAGGATGCGCGGGTGCGGCGAGGAGGGCGTGCCGGTGTCGGTGATGACGATGGAATCGTAGGAGTTGACGACGGCGGACTCGAGCAGCCGGAGGCGTTCGGCCGAAAAGATGGACAGGTCGGAGGCGTCCGCCGCGACGGCGGCGACTCGGGACGCAGCTTTGGCGCCATGTGGGAGGGCGCGCTCGCCGGAGGGAGTCACGGGAAGGAGCACGGCGCCCCGCGCAAGTGGCGGGTCGCAGGGTGCGCGAGTGGTGAGTGAGAGGAGGTGGGTGGAAACGCCGGGTAGGGCGGTGGCGGGAAGCTAGGAGGAAACGTCCATCCGCCAACCGCAAAGCGCGATTGCCTGACGGCGCCCCTTCCGTGTGATGCGAGAACGTAACATGAGCGCCATCGATGCAGGGACCATGCCGCTTCCCGACGACTTTGTCCGCCGCTTCGGCGCGGTGGGGCGGCTGCTCGGCCGCGCCGCGCTGGAGCGGTTGGCCGCGGCGCACGTGTGCGTGATCGGGCTGGGCGGCGTGGGCTCGTGGACGGTGGAGGCGCTTGCGCGCAGCGGCGTGGGCGCGCTGACGATCGTCGACCTCGACGAGGTGTGCGTGACGAACGTGAACCGCCAGCTCCCCGCCCTTACCGACACGATCGGGCGCCCCAAAGCGGTCGTGCTCGGGGAACGCGTGCGCGGCATCAATCCGGCGTGCCGCGTCGAGCCCGTGGTGGAGTTCTTCACGAAGGAGAACTTCGAGCGCATCCTCGCGCCGCGGTTCGACTTTGTCGTCGATGCGACCGACAGCCTGCAGCACAAGCTGCTCGCGCTCTGGCAGTGCCGCGAACGCGGCCTGCCCGCGCTCACCGTGGGCGCCAGCGCCGGCAAGCGCGACGGCACGCGCGTGAAGGTGGCCGACCTGGGCGACGCCGAGAACGACGCGCTCCTGCGTTACGTGCGCAAACGCCTGCGCGAGCGCCACGGCTTCCCGCGCGGCGAGGGCTCCCAGTTCGGCGTGCGCTGCGTCTATTCGCCGGAGCGGCCGGTGTATCCGTGGGCTGACGGCAGCGTGTGCGCCACGCAGGAGCCTGGCGCGCCGACGGAGCTCAACTGCGACAACGGGCTCGGCAGCGCGACGTTCGTCACCGGTGCCTTCGGCTTCGCCGCCGCCGGCGAGGTGGTGCGGCTGCTGACGGCGGGCGCGGGGGCGGGGCCGGGCTGACGGCCGGAAGTAGTGGGACTCCGCCTGCGCCGGCTCCGTCCCGACCGCAATCGCCTGCCTGCCGGAACCCGCTCGCGGGCGATTTCGAACACCCCTCGCCTGCAAGCAGGCTGCTACCTCAAGCACCGGAACGGCACCGATCGCAGCGCCCAACCCCGGCCGACGGCCTGATTCTTCACCCGAAGAGCCGCGCGAAGTTCGCGGCGACCTGGGCGATGAGCTCGGACTCCGGCACACCGCGCAGCTGCGCGAGCCCGCGATACGTGGCGGCGAGGTTGGCGGGATGGTTCACGGTTTTCCCGCCGGGCTCGGGCGAAGGCGGGAGCGGATGCGTGAGCCATGGCGCGGGCGGCGGCATGGCGGGGGCGTCGGTCTCGACGAGTAGCCGATCCGCGGGCACGGCGCGGAAGGCGGCGCGCTGGCGCGTCTTCTTCTCGGCGAGGAAGGAGCCGTTGAACGAGAAGTACGCCCCGAGTTGAGCGAAGCCGGGCACCATCTCGGCGGAGCCGCCGTAGGCGTGGAGCAGGAAACCGCGGCGAGGCAGCGGGCGGGAGCGGAGCAGTTCGTCGAGCTGGCCCCACGCCTGCAGGCAGTGGATCGAGGCCGGGCGGTCGAGTTCCACGGCCAGCGCGAGCTGCGGCAGGAGACACGCGATCTGTTCGGCCAGCGGTGCGGGTGGCGGGCTGCCGGCGGGAAAGTAGCCGGGGGGCGCGCTCTCGAGAATCCAGCGGTCGATGCCGATCTCGCCCACCGCGGCGCGGGGCTCGGCGACGAGGCGGGCACGCAGCGTTTCGAGCCAGTGCGGCGAACGCCCGGCGACATCCCACGGATGCAGGCCGTAGCTCGGGCGGACAAAGGGGAAACGCGCCGCCAGCGCGGCGACAACAGGCCAGTCGGCCTCGGCGGTGCCGTTGACGATCATCGCATCGATGCCGAGTCGCTCGGCCTCGGCGGCGATCGCATCGAGGTGGGGAACGAGCCAGTCGTCTTGGAGGTGGTTGTGGGCGTCGCGGAGCATGGGCGGGGTTGCCGGGGACCGGAACATGGCGAAAACGGTGCCGGCGGCAGTGCGAAAATCGCAGGGGTGGCGTCGGCTCCCGGGCCGGCGAGGCCCGGGGTAAACCTCGGGCGGCGTCGACCGATAGGAGGGGGTGCCTTTCTCCATGAAGCTTCAATCCCGAGCGCGTCTGCTGGTCCTGGTTCTTTTCGCGGCGTTGATTGTGTTGATCGTGGGCGTCTCGGGCCGGGCGTTCATGCGCGGGTTGGCTGCGGCGGAACATCGCGAGGCCCACGAGATCGCGCACCGGTCCGAGCGAATCGTCGCTGTGGCGGGCGACGGGTTGGTGCGCATCTCGCGCGACTACGCGGAGTGGAACGACACGGTGACTTTCGTGGAGGAGCGCAGTCCGGAGTACGCGGCGGGCAACTGGAAGACGGAGTCGATGCGCAATGTGGAGATCGACGCCATGATGGTCTTCACTCCGACCGGGGAACTGGCCGGCGGCGCGATGGTGCCGGCCAGTGGGGAGGAAGTGGAGCCGCCGACGCAGGAGCTGATCGACCGGTTTGGGGACGCGATCCGACGGGTGGTGGGGCACGAGGAGGCCGCGCTGCGCCTCTCGGGCCTGTGCCGGATCGGGGATCGCGCGGCGTTTTTCGCGTGCCTGCCGGTGTTGCCCACCGGCGGCGGGGGGCGCCCCCGGGGCGCCCTGGTCACGGTGCGGTGGATCGACAACCGGTTGCGCGACCGGCTGGAGCGTATCCTCGGTTTCAAGGTCGAGCTGACGCCGGCCGAATCCGCCGGGGCACCGAACGCGGCGCCGGCCCGCTCCGCGCCGGATGTGGAGGTGACGGTGCTGTCCGACGAGAAGATGGCCGTGCAGGTGCTGCTGCGGGCGATCGACGGCGGGCCGTTGTTCGGGTTGCAGATGGAAATCGAGCGCGCGGTGTACCTGGAGGGCGTGCGGGCGCGCCGGATGATGTTGTGGCAGCTGCTTGCCGCGGCGGTGGTCGTGGCGCTGCTCACCGCGTGGGCGCTGCGGGTCGGCGTGGTCCGGCGGCTGGAGCACCTCAGCGCCCAGCTGAGCGAGATCGGCGGACGGGCGGGGGCGCGCGGCCGTGTCCGGATCGACGGCGCCGACGAGATCGCCGACGTGGGGCGCAGCATCAACGGGATGATCGAGAACCTCGAGCGCGCCGACCTGGAGCGGGAGCACGCGCGCAAGGAGCGGGAACTGCTCCAGGACCAGCTGCTCCATGCCCAGAAAATGGAGGCGATCGGCGAGTTCGCCGGCGGCGTGGCGCACGACTTCAACAATTGCCTCACGTCGATCGGCAGCTGGCTGCAGCTCACCCGGCAGGAGCTGCCGGCCGACCACCCCACGCAGGAGAACCTCGAGCTGGCCCTCAACTCCGTGGAACACGCCGCCTCGGTCGTGCGCCAGCTCCTCACCTACAGCCGCCACGGCGCCGCGCCGCTGGCCGAGCTGCGGCTCGGGGAGCTGCTCAGCGAGTCGCTCCTGCTCCTGCGCTCCGGCCTGCCGCGCACCATCGAGCTGCGGGTGCACGCCGGCGGCGGCGACGACCGGGTTTTCGCCGACCGCACACAATTGCTGCAGGTGTTGATGAATCTGCTCAATAACGCCCGCGACGCCATGGGCGCCTCGGGCGTGCTCACGATCAGCCTGGACGAGGCGACGTTGCCCTCCGCCGCCACCGGCCCCGCCAACCACCTGCCGCCGGGCGACTACGTGCGGCTGTCCGTGCAGGACACCGGCCCCGGGATCCCCCCCGATCATCTGGAGCGGATCTTCAAGCCGTTCTTCACCACCAAGTCCGCCGGCAAGGGCACCGGGCTCGGCCTGGCCGTCGTCCAGAGCGTCGTCTGCCGCCACAGCGGTGCGGTCTGGGTTGAGAGTACCCCCGGGCAGGGGACCACCTTCCATGTGCTGTTGCCCCGCCGGTCGCAGCAATCCTCGGGCGGCGTGGCGCCGGGCGGCATGGCTCCCGGGGGCCAAGGCTTGCGCGTGCTCATGGCGGAGGACGACCCCGAGGTGACACGCGTGCTGCTCACCGCGCTGCGGCGGCGCGGCTGCGAAGTGGTTGCCGCCGAGGACGGCGCCGCGGCCTGGGAGACGCTCGTGCTCGCCGACCGGCCGTTCGACGTGGTGCTCACCGACCTCACCATGCCGCGGCTGAGCGGCATGCAGCTGGTGGAGAAGATCGTCGACTCCGGGCGGCGGATTCCGGTCGTGCTCATGACCGCGTATGGTTCCACTCTCGACGCCGAACATGTCCGGCAGGCGGGTTTCGCCGCCGTGCTCACCAAACCGGTCATCCACGACCAGGTACTGGAGGTGCTGGCGCGGGTTACCGGGCGTCATGCTCCGCCGCCGAGGCAGTAGCGGGCGGAGCCGGACCGGCGGGAGGCGACGCGCTGTGGCTTTGCCGCCGATCTGCGTGCGATAGGGGCTGCGGCAATGGCCGCATCGCGTGGTCGGCGCGCTCACACGCGTGGCCCACGCGGCAAATGGTTCGCCTCGGCTAGGGCTTCGGCTCGGCGGGCCCTGCGGCGAAGGCGCGGATGGTGTCGCGAGTTTTTGAAAACGCGTCGCGCCGTGTGCCGGTGAGATGGCGTTCGAGTTCGAGCGCGGCGAGGAACGTCGGCTCGTGTGCGGCGATCTCGGCCGCGGGGGCGTCGTCGTAGAGTGCGGCCAGGGTGCCGACCAGCGCGCGCACGGCCGGCGCTTCGGCGTCGGTCCGGAACCGGCAGTGGCCGGCAATGCGCCCGGTCACGAGCCACACGCGCGAGAGGCAACCGGGGATCCGCGCGGCCTCGGCGCGCTCGGCGGGAGCCAGGCCGGGGCGGCGGCGGTCGAGGCGGAGCAGTTCCTCCAGGCGCTCCTGCCAACTCGGCAGGAGGGCGAGGTCGGCGATCAGGGCGGCTTCGCGTTCGGCAACGATCATGGACGCAGCGTGGGCGCGGGCGGCACCGCAGGCGAGCCCGCGTGGTGATGCCCGCGCGTGGTGGTATGCGCGTGGCGTAGCCGACGGGCCCCGCCCCCGTGCAATGCGCCCTATCGCCAAATAAGTCCACGGCCGTGGACTTATTTGGCGAAACTCAGATATTGGTGGGCAGGGGCTTAGCCGGTTGTCGCCAAATACTCCCACGGTCGTGAGTCTATTTGGTGGACAATGGAGACGGAGCGGGGCCAAGGGGGGGGCGGCCGGGAGGGGGCGGAAAGGCGGATTCCGCGCAGGTTAATGCGGTGAGCCGGGGGCCGCCGGTGTGCGCGCTTGGCAGTGGGTCCCTGAAGTGCTTTTTGCGCAGAGGCCATTTCGGCCCCCCGCCATCCCCTACCGCCATGCAATTCGGTCACTTCGACGACAAGGCCAAGGAATACGTCATCACGCGTCCCGACACGCCCCGCCCGTGGAGCAACTACCTCGGGTCGCTGGACTACGGCGCCATCATCACCAACAACGCCGGCGGCTATTCCTTCTACAAGAGCGCGCTCAGCTCGCGTTTCCTGCGCCTGCGCTCCAACTCCGTGCCGCTCGACCAGCCGGGCCGCTATTTCTACCTGCGCGATCAGGCGAGCGGCGACTATTGGTCCTCATCGTGGCAGCCCGTAGGCAAGCCGCTTTCGAAGTACAAGTCGACCTGCCGCCACGGCACCGCGTACACGACGATCACCTCGCGCTACTCGGCCATCGAGACTGAGAGCACCTACTTCGTGCCGCTGGGCCAGGCTTTTGAATACTGGCGCCTGAAGGTTACCAACAAGGGCAAGCAGCCGCGCAAGCTCGCCGTCTTCACCTACTGCGAGATGGCCAGCCCGTGGCACATGCCCAACGACCTGACCAACCTCCAGTACTCGCAGTTCATCACCAAGGCCACCGTCGAGCAGGAGATGCTCGGCATGGCGGTGCACCCGTACCACCAGTTCGATCCGAGCAACCTCATGGGTTGCCACCGCCTCTGGATGGCCCTCGTGGGCGCGCCGCTCGCCGGCTACGAGACCGTGCGCGAGCGTTTCCTCGGCTCGATCTACAACACCTACGCCAACCCGCAGGCCGTCGCCGACGGCAAGTGCTCGAACTTCCTCGCCGAAGGCGAGAACGCCTGCGGCACCCTCCAGGTCGAGATCGAGCTCCAGCCCGGCGAGACGCGCGAGCTCATCGCCATGCTCGGCCTCGGCACGCCCGAGTCGCACGGCTACGCCGCCCGCGCCACGTTCGGCACGAGCGAACGCTGTGAAACCGAACTCCAGAAACTAAAGTCGCACTGGCACGGCCTGCTCGGCGCCGCCGTCGTGAAGACGCCCGACGCCGAGTTTGACTCGATGGCCAACGTCTGGGGCGCCTACAACGCCCTCATCACCTACACGTGGTCGCGCCACGCCTCCCTCGTCTACAACGGCGAGCGCGACGGCCTCGGCTTCCGCGACACCGTGCAGGACTTCCTCGGCGCGATGCCGATGCTCAAGGACCAGATCCGCGAGCGCCTCGAGCTCATGCTCACCGGCCAGGTCTCCAACGGCGGCGCGATGCCCGTCGTCGCCCCCTTCAGCCACACGCCCGGCAAGATGCCCGCGCCGAAGCGCGAGGACTACCGTTCCGACGACTGCCAGTGGTTCTTCAACGCCATCCCCGACTACGTCGCGGAGACCGGCGACCTCGACTTCTACAAAAAAGTCCTCCCGTACTCCGACCAGGGCGAAGCCACCGTGCTCGGCCACCTGCGCCGTGCTCTCGAGTTCAACCTCGAGCGTTCCGGCAAGAACGGCCTGCCCTGCGGCCTCCACGCCGACTGGAACGATTGCGTGAAGATGGGCTACAACGGCGAATCCGTCATGGTCGCCTTCCAGCTCCGGTACGGACTCGTCACCTACGCGCAGATCGCCGACCGCCTCGGCCTGCCCGAGGAGGCCGCCTGGGCCCGCGCCGAGCAGACGAAGCTCGAGGCGAACATCCAGTCCGCCGCCTGGGACGGCGAGTGGTACCTCTGGGCCATCGGCGACGACGGCCACCGCTACGGCGCGAAGACCGAGGCCGAGGGCAAGATCTACATCAACACCCAGGTCTGGGCGGTCATGTCCGGCGCCGCGTCGCCCGCCCAGGGTCGCAGCGCCATGGATGCGCTCAACCGCGAGCTCGCGACGCCGTACGGCATCATGCTCAGCGCGCCGCCGTTCACGCACACGCCCCCGACCGTCATGGGCGGCGTGATCTACAACCACGGCATCAAGGAGAACGCCGGCATCTTCTGCCACACGCAGAGCTGGGCCGTGATCGCCGAGGCGTTGCTGGGCGACGGCGACCGCGCCTACGAGTACTACCGCGCGTTCATGCCCTCGGCCTACAACACCCGCGCCGAGCTGCGCGAGATCGAGCCGTACGTGCATTGCCAGACCACCTACGCCACCTGCAACCGCAACGCCGGCA
>JAEWNN010000112.1 GCA_023457035.1 Verrucomicrobiota bacterium | reverse complement strand
GCGCGGCGCTGCAGGCGCTCGGGATCGAGCCGGCGCGCCGGCTGGTCGCCGTGCTCGGCGGCAGCCAGGGCGCCTCCGCGCTCAACGACTGGGCCGAGCAGAACCTCGCGCCGCTCGCGCTCGATGGCGTGCAGCTCTTCTGCGTATCCGGGCCGGGCAAACGTGCCGGCCGGGAGGAGCGCGTGCTGCACACCCGCGAGGGCGCGGTGGTGAAATCGTACTTCGTCCCGTTCTGCGACCGCATGGCGGAGCTGCTCTCGTGCGCCGATCTCGTGGTCTCGCGCTCCGGCGCCGGCACGCTCGCCGAGCTGGCGCGCATCGGCACGCCGGCCGCGCTCGTGCCCTTCCCGCACGCCGCCGACAACCACCAGGCGGCCAACGCGTTCTTCTTCGAGCAACAGGGCGGGGGACTGGTCGTCGACCAGCGGCACCTCGCCGGCCTCACCAAGGAGGTGCAGGACCTCGTCTTCAACGACTGGTTGCTCCGCAAGTTCCGCGACAACCTCGCCCGCATGGACCAGGAGAACTCGCTCGACGCGATGATCGACGACCTGCTCGCGCTCGCCGGCCTGCCGGCGGCCGACGGGGCGGAGCCCGCGCCGAAAGCCGCATGAACCAGCCGCCCCAGCTCCAGCCGCTCTTCGGCCGCCCGGTCCGCCACTGCCACCTGGTCGGCGTGGGCGGCACCGGCATGACGCCGTTGGCGATGCTGCTGGCGCAGCGCGGGTGGTCGGTCTCGGGCGAGGATGACGGACTCACCGCCGCCGCCCGGCGTTGGCTGGAACAAGCGGGAGTGGCGTTGGGCGCATCCGGTATTGTGCCGGCCGCGACGGATCTGCTGGTCCATTCTTCCGCCATCCCGGCCGGCCATCCGGCCCGCGCCGTCGCCACGGGACGCGGCCTGCCGCAGGTGCGCCGCGGCGAGCTCCTCGCCGAGCTGCTACGGGACCGGCGGCTTATCGCGATCGTCGGTGCCCACGGGAAAACGACGACGACCGGGCTGCTCGTCACCGCGCTGCGCCGCGCCGGTTTCGGCGCCGGCTGGCTGCTCGGCGGGCTTTTCCAGGACGACACCGTGCCGCCGGCCGCGCTCGACGAGAACGGCTGGGTGGTTGCCGAGATCGACGAGAGCGACGGCACCATCGACCGCTTCTCGCCGGAGGTCACCGTCGCCACGAACCTCGACTGGGACCACCCCGACCACTACCGGCAAATCGGCGATCTGGAGGCGACGTTCGCCGCGCTCTTCTCGCGCACCCGCTCCGCGATCTATCTCAATCCCGCCTGCGCGCTTTCGGCGCGGCTGGCCGGGCGCGGCTACACCGCGCCGGTGCACCGGTTCGGCTTCGAGGGGGAGTTCGCCGTGCGCATCGCCGGCTTCGTCGATGGCCGCCAGGTGCTCGATCTCGGACCGGCCTTCGGGGCGCCCCGTGCCCGCGTGCGCGCCGGCGGCGATTTCAACGCCCTCAATGCGGCCGCCGCGCTGGCCGTCTGCGTGCGTCTCGGTGTGTCGATCACGCCCGACCTGCTTGCCGACTATCCCGGGGTGCAGCGGCGGCAGTCCGTGCTGCTCGAGAACGAGCGGCTCCAGGTCATCGAGGACTACGCGCACCACCCGACGGAGATCGCGGCGCTGCTCGGCGGCATGCGCCGCCTGCCGCACAAGCGCCTGCTGGTCGCGTTCCAGCCGCACCGCTTCAGCCGCACGGCGCGCTTCAAAGCCGACTTCGCCCGCGCGCTTCTCGGGGCCGACGAGCTCTTCCTGCTCGATGTCTACGCGGCGAGCGAGCAGCCGATCGCGGGCGGCACCACGGCCGACATCTACGCCGAGCTCGCCCGGGGCGGCGCTGGCACCCGGGTGCATTACCTTCCCGGAGACCGCGCCGGTTTCCTGCGCCTGCTGCGCGAACGCGTGCGTGACGGCGACCTCGTGCTCTTTGTCGGCGCGGGCGACATCAACGAGTGCGCCGCGCAGTTCGTGCGCGAGTTGCAGGGCGAGGCGGGGCAGGCGTCGCGCTGGGCCGAATGCGTGCAGGCGCTGCGCGCCGTGCTCGGCCCCGAGACCAAGTTGCTGGAGAACGAGCCGCTCGGCCCGAAGACGACGCTGCGCGTCGGCGGTCCGGCGCGCTACTACGCCGAGCCGGCCAACGAAGCCGACCTCTCCGCGCTGCTGCGCGAGACGCATCGCCGCGGGCTGCCGGTGCTGATGTTCGGCCGTGGCTCCAATCTCCTCGTGCCCGACGAGGGCGTGGACGCGCTGGTCCTGCGTTTGGCCGGGCGCGAGTGGCAACGGTTCGAGGCGCGGCCCGACGGCCGCGTGGAGGCCGGCGCGGGACTGCGGCTCAAGGAGCTGTGCGGTCTGGCGGCGGCGCGCGGGTTGCGCGGCTTCGAGTTTCTCGAGGGCATCCCCGGCACGCTCGGCGGCGCGTTGCGCATGAACGCCGGGGCGATGGGCGGCTGGATGTTCGACGTCGTCGAGGTGGTGCGGCTGGCGCTGCGCGACGGCACGGTGCGCACGCTGCGCCGGCACGAGCTGCACGTCGCGTATCGGGACTGTCGGGAACTCGGCGACGCGGTCGCCTTGGGCGCTGTGCTGCGGCCGGTCTCCGCGGGTGTGCCGCCATCCGAGATCCAGGCGCAGATCGTCTCCTTCCAGCTGCGCCGGCAGGCTACGCAGCCGCGCGAGCCGAGCGCGGGCTGCGCGTTCAAGAACCCGCCCAACGACTCCGCCGGCCGTCTGATCGACGCGCTCGGGCTCAAGGGCGAGCGGGTGGGGGATGCCGAGGTGTCCCCGGTGCATGCCAATTTCATCGTCAACCGCGGCCGGGCCACCGCCGCCGATGTGATCGCGTTGATGCGACGCGTGCGGGAGCGGGTGCGGGCGGCGCATGGCGTCGAGCTGGAGCCCGAGGTCCTGCTCTACGGCCGCGATTGGAGGGACGTCTTGTGAAAACGCCAATTGTTGCAGTCCTGTGCGGCGGCACCTCGCGGGAGCGCGAAGTGTCGTTGCGATCCGGAGCCAACGTGGCGGCCGCGGCCGCCGGCCTGTGCCCGACGGTCCTGTGCCGCGTCGACGCCGAGGCGATCCCCGCCGGGCTCGACCCGCGGACCCATGTCGTGCTCTCCACGCTGCACGGCACCTTCGGCGAGGACGGCGGCATGCAGCACCTGCTCGAGGCGGCCGGCTTCGCCTACGCCGGCTGCGACGCGCGCGCCAGCGCCATCACGATGGACAAGGCGGAGACGAAGGCGCGCGCCGCCAAGGCCGGGGTGCCCGTGATCGACGGGGTGGTCTTCGACGCCGAGCACGCGCCGCTCGCCGCCGAACTGGCCGCGAAGCTCGGCCACGAGGTCGTGCTCAAGCCCAACAACGAGGGCAGCAGCGTGGGGCTGGCGTTGTGCAGCAACGTCGGCGAGATCGCCGCGGCACTGGGCCGGATCACCGCGGGCCGCTGGTTGGCCGAGCGCCGCGTGCACGGCATCGAGCTCACGGTCGGCCTGCTCGACGGACGCGCGATGGGCGTGGTGGAGATCGCGCCGAAGACCGGCGTGTACGACTACACGAACAAATACACCAAGGGGAACACCGAGTACTTCGCCCCGGCGCGCATCGCCCCGGGCGCGGCGTCGGCGGTGCAGCATTTCGCCGAGGGCGTGTTCGCCGCCTGCGGCTGCCGGGATTTCGCCCGGGCCGACTTCCTGCTCACTCCCGAGGGCCAGCCGTACTTCCTCGAGATCAACACCCTGCCGGGCATGACCGACACCAGCCTGCTCCCGCTCAGCGCGCGGTGCGTCGGCCTCGGCTACCGGGCGCTCGTCGGGGAGCTGCTCGCCCCCGCGCTGCGCCGTTTCCTGCAACCGCCCACCCTTTCCCTCCATGGCCAAGGCTAAGTCCGAAAAAAAGAATACGCCCGAGGAGCGCTCCTGGCGCGATCTCGACCAGAAGGTCAACCCGCGCACGATGTCGGCCCAGGGCCGCAAGCGCTTCACGCTCGCCGCGCTCAACGCCGCGCTCATCGCGGCGATGGTCGCCGGCGCGGGCTGGGGCGGCTACGAGATCCTCGCCACGATCACCAGCGACACCTCCTCGCTGCGCGACCCGGCCGGCGCCGCGCCGCTGCGCGAGATCGTCGTCGTCAACGACGCCGATGGCGTGCTCGACCAGGAGTGGGTCGAGCGCACGCTCAACCTGCGCAAGGGCACGCCGCTGATGGAGATCGACCTGTTCCAGCTGCGCACCCGCCTGCTCTCGACCCCCCAGGTGAAGGCGGTCGACCTTCGTCGCGATTTCCCGGGTACTCTGACCGTCACGCTGCGCGAGCGCCTGCCGATCCTGCGCGTCAACGCGCAGGACAACGCCGGCGTCACCCGCACCCTGCTGGTCGCGCGCGACGGCGTGGTCTACGCCGGCCAGGGCTACGATGCCGCCCGCCTGCGGTCGCTGCCGTTCCTGGATGGCGTGCGGCTCGCGCGCAACGGGCGCGGCGGCTTCCGGCCCGTCGAGGGCATGGAGGATGTGGCCCATCTGTTGCAGGCCGCGCAGAACGACGCGCCGCTGCTCTTCGCCGACTGGCGGGTCGTCTCCCTGGCGCGCCTCGGGCTCTACGACGAGATCGTCGTGAAGACGCGCCGGATCCCCGAGATCGTCATCAGCCGGAAGATCGACTTCACGCAGCAGCTCGCGCGGCTTGACTACATCAACGACTACGCGCGCACTCAGCCCGAGGTCGTCGTGCAGCGGATCGATCTCTCGCTCGGCGGCGACGTCCCGGTCGCGTTCGACAGCGCCGACTCCCGGCTCCTTTCCCCTTCGTTCGTCAAACCCTCCAATTCGAGAACCCGTCGTGATCTCTAGAAACCGAATCATCGGCGCAGTGGAAATCGGCACCCACAAGGTGGCCGCGCTTGTGGGCGAATTCGCCGGCGGCCGCCGGCTCAACATCATCGGGCTGGGCGCCTGCTCGGCCCAGGGCGTGATCAAGGGCTCGATCGTGGACATGAAGGCCGCGAGCGACTGCACCCACGCCGCCCTCGAGGCCGCCGAACGCAAGGCCGGCGCCCGCATCGACGGCATCTACCTCGCGCAGTCCGGCGCCCACCTCGACGCTTTCTACCACGAGGGCTCGGTGAACGTCTCCAGCGCCGACAACCTCGTCGGCCGCGACGACATCGCCACCGTGTGCGAGTTGGCGCGCGGCAAGGAACTGCCCGCGGAGCGTTCCGTGGTGCAGTACCTGCGACGCCCGTTCCGCCTCGACGGCCAGGCCGTGCCCAACCCGGAGAATCTCACCGGCCGCAAGCTCGAGGTCGGCTACTGGACCGTGCACGGCGACAAGCGCCGCCTCTCCGATGGGATCAACCTCATCAACGGCTTCAACCTGAAGGTCGACGAGATCATCCTGGCGAGCCTCGCCTCCGGCACGATGGTCACCACCGCCGAGGAGCGCCGCAACGGCGTGCTCGTGCTCGACATCGGCCGCGGCACCACCGACTACGTGCTCTACCGCGACGGGTATCCGTGGATCACCGGCACGGTGCCGGTCGGCGGCGACCACCTCACCAACGACCTCGCGCTCGGCCTGCGCCTGACCAGCGGCCAGGCGGAGGCGATCAAGCTGCGCCACGGCTCCGCGGTGATCACCTCGAAGGACCGCAACGAGAAGGTCTGGCTCAACGGCGATTTCGCCATCGGCGACCGCCACTTCCCGCGCCAGGCCGTCGAGCAGATCACCGCCGTGCGCATCACCGAGCTCTTCGAGGTCGTGCGCAAGAAGCTCGGACCGGCCTTCGTGCCCGAGATGCTCGGCGCCGGCGTCGTGCTCACCGGCGGCACCTCCAAGCTCATGGCCGCCGACGAGACCGCCAGCGCCGTCTTCGGCGTCGCGGCCCGCCGCGGGGAGCTGCCCACCAATCTCGCCGAGGAGCTGCGCGATCCGCAGTACAGCACCGTGCTCGGCCTGCTCTTCTACGGGCTCAACCAGATCAACGAGCGCCACCCGTCCGTCGCCCAGCGCCGCAGCGGCGGCCTGATGGAGCGCTTCACCCGCATGTTCGCCAACGCCTGAGCGCCATGACTCCTCCCGACAACGCCCTCCCGCTCGCCCAGGACATGCTCGCCGACCGCGGCGTCGCCATCAAGGTCATCGGCATCGGCGGCGCCGGCGCCAACGCCGTCGACCGCCTGAAGATGGACAACCTCGAGCGCGTGCAGCTCGCGGTGATCAACACCGACGCCGAGGCGCTCTCCGTCTCCCCGGTGGAGACCAAGCTCATGATCGGCGCCGGCATCACCCGCGGCCTCAGCGCCGGCGGCGACCCCGAGCTCGGCCGCCTCGCGGCCGAGGCCGACCGCGAGAAGATCGCGGCGCTGGCCGCGCGCACCGACCTCATCTTCCTCGTCGCCGGCATGGGCGGCGGCACCGGCAGCGGCGCGGCGCCGATCGTCGCCGAGATCTGCCGGCAGGCGGGCGCGCTCGTGATCGCCTTCGTCAACCTGCCGTTCAGCTTCGAGGGCGGGCGCCGCCTCAAGCAGGCCGAGGAGGGGCTCGCCGAGCTCCGCCGCTGCTGCGACGCCGTGATCCCGCTGCCCAACGACATGCTCATGCAGGTCGGCGCCGAAGGGCAGAGCGCGCTCGATTCCTTCGCCCTCGCCGACGAGTGGATCGGCCGCGGGGTGAAGAGCCTCTGGTCGATGCTGCACCGCACCGGCCTGATCAACCTCGACTACGCCACGCTCCGCCAGGCCTTCGCGCAGAAGAGCGGCAAGACCCTCTTCGGCCTCGGCACCGGTGCGGGCGAGCACGCCGTCGCCGACGTGATCGAGAGCCTCAACCAGTGCCCGCTGCTCCACACCCCCGAGTTTTCCCGCAAGGCCGACCGCCTGCTGGTCAACATCGTCGGCGGGCCCGAGCTCACGCTCTCCAGCGTCAACGACATCATGGCCGCCGTGTCCGAACAGTACGGACGCGATGCGCACATCTTTCTCGGCGCCGTGATCGACGAGCAGCTCGCCGGCCGGATCGAGGTCTGCATCATCGGCACCTCCGACGTGAGCCGCACCGGCGTGCGCCGCGGCGTGGCGACCGTCGTGCCCTCGGCGGAGACCAAGCTCCCGCTCCAGGACACGCCCGTGCGCGCCAAGCCCGGCTCCGGCGCCCGCCGGCCGTCGGGTGCGGCGCAACCCGCCGGGGAACTGGCGCCGGCCGGTGCGCCCGCGAAGCCGCCGGTGAAGCAGGACGAGTTCGCCTTCGGCGGTCTCGAGCCCGACACCCGGGGATGGTTCGACAGCACCGACCGCAACCTCTTCGAAGGTCAGGACCTCGACGTCCCCACCTACCTGCGCAAGGGGATCAAGATCGTGCTGTGAGGCGGTGCGGGTCTTCGGCCCGCGATGCCTGTCCTAGTTTCTGCTCCGCGCTCCGTCCGGCTTATCCACCGACGGAGCGTTCGTCTGCCGGCCTCGCGAAGACCCCATGATGTGCCTCCATGCGCCCGCAACCGGCGGCGCAACGCAGGCGGAGTCGGGTGCCCCCTCCCGGTGTCATGGCGGATGAGAGACGGAGACCCGGGTGGTGGCGGCGTCGAGGGGGGGGGGCTGAAGCGCCGCCCCACGGCCGGAGGTGGGGTGGCGGCGTTGTTGCGGTAGAGGCGCTCGGCGCTCCCTGATGGAGCACGTTCCGTCGACACGCGTTCGCTGCGCCGCTTGACGTTATAACATCCGTGGCCACGCTGCGGGCATGGCGATCAAGCTCAAGGTCCGGAAGGTCGGCAACTCCCTTGGCGTCATCCTGCCCAAGGAGGCGCTCGCGGCGATGAAGGTCGAGGAAGGCCAGGCGCTCTATCTCACGGAATCGCCCGACGGCTATCGCGTGACCAAGGGCGACACGGAGTTCGAGCAACAGATGGCGGTGGCGAAGAGCCTCATGCACCGCTACCGCAACGCGCTGCGCGAGCTGGCCAAATGAAGGAGCCGCGCTGGGTTTTGCGGGAGACGGTGCTGGCGCTGCACGAGCAGCTGCTCGCCGAGTTCGGCGGGTTGCACGGTATCCGTGACGAGGGGCTGTTTGATTCGGCCCTGGTACGGCCGCGGCAGCAGTTCGCCTATGACAAACGCGATTTGGCTGCCTTGGCGGCGGCCTATGCGTTCGGGCTGGTGCGCAATCATCCCTTTATCGACGGCAACAAGCGCATCGGCTTCTCCGTGGCCGTGCTCTTTCTGGAACTGAACGGCCTCGAGTTCACCGCCACCGAGGTCGATGCCGTGCTCCAGACGCTCGCGCTGGCCGCGGGTGCGCTCGACGAGAAGGCCTATGCGGCGTGGCTGCGGCAGAACTCGCGGCGGCCCCGCCGGCGGCGTTGACGGCGCCCGCGCCTAGTCCTGCAGCCCTTCGGCGGCGGGGGGAGGCGGCGGGACCCGGGGCTCCGGCGGCGGCGCGACGGGCTCCGGTTCCTCCTCGACCGACGCGACCGGCTGCTGGGCGCTCATGAACGCGATCAGGCGCTCGTTGAACTCCTTGGCCGGATCGCGCCCCATCTTCTTGAGCGCCTGCACGAGCGCGGCGACCTCGACGAGGCGGGCGATGTCGCGGCCGGGGCGGACATGGATCTCGATGTGGGGAACGTGAATACCCAGGATCTCGTAGAAGCTCTCCTCGAGGCCGGTACGCTCCTCCTCCACGTCGGGCCGCCAGTCCTGGAGGGTGATGACCATCTCGAGGCGGACCTCGGGGCGGATGCTGCGCACGCCGAACATCTCCGCGACGTTGATGATGCCGATGCCGCGGCATTCCATGTAACCGCGATTCAAGGGCAGGCTGGAGGCGATCAGCTCGCGCTCGTCGAGCACGCGCAGGTGGGTGAGATCGTCGGCGACGAGGCTGTGCCCGCGCTCGATGATCGCCAGGGCGGCCTCGCTCTTGCCGACGCCGCTGTGCCCGCGGATCATCACGCCGACGCCCTCGATGCTCAGCGTCGTGCCATGCTCGGTGGTCTGGCGGGCGAACTCGGCGTCGATGCACATCGTCGAGATGTTGACGAAGTGCATCGTGATGAGCGGCGTGCGGTAGAGCGGTAGTTTGCGTTCGCGCGCGACGGTAAGCATGCTCTTGGGCGGGAGCAGATTGCGAGTGAGCACGACGCAGGGGATGCCGCGGTCGGCCATCGCATGCATCATCTCCTCCTGCCGGTGGGGCGGCAGGGTCTTGAAGTAGGTCATCTCGGTCGAGCCCACGACCTGGATGCGTTTGTTCGCGAAATACTTGTAGAACCCGGTGAGCGCGAGGGCCGGGCGGTTGATGCTGGGCTCGCGGATCTGCCGGTGGACGCCCTCGCTGCCGGCGATCAACTCGGTCTTCAGCTTGGTCCCGTATTTCGCGAAGAAATCGGCGACGGAAACGGCGGTGACGGCTTTCGGCATGGGGTGGGGCGGATTGGCGTTCGCAAGCTAGTGGGCCGGAGCCGAAACGGAAGCGAGAAGTGGGGTTGGCGGCGGGGCGCGTTTGTCGGGCGGACAAGGGTCAGGGCCGGTCGGAGGCCAAGCGCTCGCGGACGGCGAGGACTTCGGCGGCGAGGAACGGGAGCAGCTTCTCGACGGAGTCCCAGTCCGCGGCTTCGGCGGCGCTCTCGAGCAGGCCGAGTTGCTCGGCGAGGTCGTCCTCGCCGGCGAGCAGGAGCAGGGAACGGAGGGCGTGGGCGGCCCGGCCGGTGCGGGGATCGCGCAGGCGGGCCTGCGCCTCGGCCTGCTGCCAGCCCGTGCCCAGGTCGGCGGCCAGCCGGGTGAGGGTGGGCGCCAGTTCGCCCAGCATGGCCAGGGCCGGGGGCAGGTCCCGGGCGGGGGCGAGATCGAGCGAGGGGCGCGGCCGCGGCCCGGTATCGAGCTCGTGGATCACCTGCGCGAGTTTTTCGCGCGTGACCGGCTTGGTGACGAACCCGGCCATGCCGGCGGCGCGGGCGGCGGCGAGTTTCTCGGCCGAGGAGTAGGCGGTGACGGCGACGATGGGCGGGCGCGGCGGCGGGAGCACCGCGAGCAGTTGGCGGCACAGTTCGTCGCCGTTGATGTCGGGCAGCCTCCAGTCGGTGAGCACGAGGTCGTAGGGCTGGCGGCGGGCGAGCTGGAGCGCGGAGGCGCCGTCGGTCGCCCAGTCGACCTCGTAGCCGAGCGAGCGCAGGGCGTGGCCGAGGGCGAGCCGGTTGTAGTCCTCGTCCTCGATGGCGAGCGCGCGCGAGACGACGGCGACCGGCCCCGTGTCGCGGGCCGGCGCGGCGCTGGCCGGCAGCGCCAACTCGAGGGCGAACTCGGTGGTGCCGTCGCGGCTGGCGGCCGTCATGCGGCCGCCCATGCGCTCGGCGAGCCGGCGGCAGACGGCCAGGCCGAGACCGAAGCCGGGGGTGCCTTCGGTGCCGGTGCCGCGGCGGAACGACTCGAAGAGGCGGGGCAGGTCGGCGGCGGGGATGGTCGGGCCGGCGTTGTGGACGGCGAGGCGCAGCCGGAACCGGTCCCCGGGCTCGGGGGTGAGCCGGAGCGCGATCCCGGCCTCGCGCGGCCGGCCGTATTTGAGCGCGTTGGAGACGAGGTTGCAGACGATCTGCCGGATCTTGCCGGTGTCGCCCTCGAGCCATTGCGGGGTCTCGGGCAGTTGCAGGGCGCAAGAATCCAGCCGCGGGTCCATCACGCGCACGGCCTCCTCGACCAGCGCGCAGGCCTCGAACGGGACGGGGTGGAGCGCCGTTGCGCCGCGGTCGATGAGGGAGAAGTCCAATACGTCGTCGAGCATGGAGCGCAGCTGCTCGGCGCAACCGGAGAGGACCCGGACGAAGTTGCGCTCGCGCGGGCCGAGCTCGGAGTCCTGGAGGATGGCGCAGATGCCGACGACGCCGTTGAGCGGGTTACGGATCTCATGGCTGACGCTGGCGAGGAACTCCTCCTTGGCGGCGTTGGCCTTGCGGAGCTGCGCGGTGCGTTGCTCGACCGCGGCCTCGAGGGCGCGTTTCTGCCGGAGCAGATGCCGGGTGCGCAGGCGGGTGAACCACCACACGGCGGCGGCGAGCAGCAGGAACTCAAGGACGAGGGCCCAGGGCCGCAGCGGCAGCGGGTAGGGGCGATCCACGGTGAGCTCGCGCCGGGTCGCGAGTCCGTGGCGTTCGGCGACGAGTGCGAGGTGGTTGCGTCCCCAGTTGACGGGGATGGTCAGGGGCACGCCCAGGTGGGCCTCGGACCAGGCGCCGTTCGGGAGGCGCACCCGATAGCTGGTCGGCGTCGTGGCCGGGGCCTCCCAGCGGCCGGGCACGAGCACCACCTGACCGTTGTTGCGGAGGGGCAGGGCGTGGCGGAGGCCCCGGCCGGCCCCGGCCCAGTGCCAGGTCGGGGCGGGGGGCGTCGCGAACCGCAGCGGCATCCTGATCTCGAGCACGCCGTGGCGCCCGCCGATGTAGAGATGCCCGGAGTCCGCCGACAGGGTTTCGGCGTCGATCGTGGCGAGGCCGGGTACCTCGAGGGCGGTCCAGGCGCCGTCGGCGAGGCAGCCGAGCACGGGCGGGCCGTCGGCGCGGGTGGCGAGCACCGCGAGCTGGCCGGCGAGGCGGGAGCCGTCGGGGCGCGCGACCTCGACGAGCGCGGCGTCGCGCGGATTGCCGAAGGGGAGGCGGCCTACCGGGCCGGTGGCGGAGTCGCGGACCTCGCCCTCCCAGAACAGCAGGCAGAGCCGGTTGGGCGCGAGCTGCCGGGCCTTGGCGCGGCCGGTGCCGAGTTGCGCGAGCCAGCGGCCCTCAGTGTCGAAGGTTTGGATGCCGTCGGCATGGGTGCCGACGAAGAAGGCGAGGGGGTCGTTGGCCAGGGAGGTGATCCCGCTCGAGAGCTCGCTGACGACCGGGACCGCCCCGCCGGAGATGAGGACGGTGTTTCCGAACGCGACCGCAATGCTCTCGCCGCAGGCGGCGAGACCGTTGAGATAGCGGGTCGGCAGTTGCACGGAGCGGCCGTGAAGTTCGACGGTGTTGTTGGTCGCGCGCAGGCCCGCCACCGCGGGCCAGAGGCTGTCGGGGACCGTGGGGGCGATGTCGCCGCAATCGACCATCCCGCGCAGGGTGACGACGCGGGCGCCGCCGGGTTCGGCCTGGAGGTGGAGGATGTCGGCTTCCTCGAAGCGCGCGATGCGGACCTGGGCGGGGTCGGCGAGGGCGAAGCCGCCCTGGGTGCTGCCGACCAGCAAGGAGGTTCCGTCGCGGGTGAGCGTGTAGCAGGAGCCCAAGCCGCTCCACTGCCATTCGGGGGTCGCGGCTCCGGCGCGGTAGGCGAGGAGCCCTTGCCAATAGGTCGCGCAGAGCACCCGGTCGTGTTCGTGGGCGACTCCAGTCAGTCCGGCTTCGTCGAGGAGCGAGGCCGACACCGAGGCGGGCAGGAGGGTTCGTCCGTCCGGAGCGATGACGCCCGAAGCGGTGAACCAGAGGGCGTCCCGTAGTTGCCGGACCGGGAGGAGTGCGGCCGGGGCCGGCGCGGCGAACTCGACCAAGCGGCCGTCCGCCCAGCGCCCGGGGGGCTGGTTGGCCCAGAGTGCGAGGGCCTCCCCACGCCAGAGGGCGAGGGTGGGATGGCCGCCGGTGGCGGAGGACTCGATCAAGCGGGCCGTTGCCTGCGGGGTGACCAACCAAAGCCCGGTCGGGCCGGCGACGAGCCAGCCTTCGGGGACCTCCAGCGCTTCGGTGATCGGTGCGTGCAGACCGGCGATCGGCTCGAACCCACCTCGTTCGACGAACCCGGCACACCCTCCGCCGGCTGCGAGAATGCGGCTGTGGGCGGCGACGATCGCCTGCACCGGGCTGCCGTGGGGCGTGGCGACAATCGTCCAGTCCCCATGGGGCACGCCGAGGGCGATGCCGCCCTCGAAACCAGCGGCCAGGCGGCCGTCGGCGAGGCGGAGCAGCGCCCAGACGGCCTTGCCCCGCATGCTCTCCGGCAGCGCGAGCGGCTCCGCTAGGGGCGTGAACGGCACCGACGCGACGCCCCGGGCACCCAGGAGAACCAGCCACAAAACCACCCGAATCCATGTGGGGCCGTGCATCGTGAAAGGGGCGGAACGATCAGTCGGCAGCACGCCGGCGGCAACCGATTTCTCGTCGTGCCATGACAAAGACCACACTGCTCGTCCTGCTCGGCGGCCTCGGCGCCGTCGCGGCGCTTTGTACCGTGGATACGCCGGCGGTGCCGGCCCCCTCCGCCCCGGTTGCGTGGGAACAGCCGCCGGGCGTCCCGCCCCGGCCGGGCGGTCGCATCATCATCAAGGCCGGGGACGAGGCGAGGCCGGACGCGCTCGCGTGGGAGCAGCCCCCGGGGGTGCCCCCGCGCCCGGGTGGCCGCATCATCATCAAGGCCGGGGTGCCATCCGGCGACCTAGTGGCCTGATACCCGGATCCGCCATCCATGGTCTCGCTCGCGGCCCTGCGCTTCGGCGGCGTCTACACCGGCCGCGGCGGCCCGATCGCCCGGACGGACCTCGCCGAGTTCGCGGTGCAGGAGCGGCGCCACTGGCTGGCCAACGCCTTCCTGCGGGGGGAGTTGGCCCCGGCCGGCGCGGGACCTTCGCTCTACGGCCCGGCCGACGGCACCGCCATCGCCCGCTCGGCGATCGCCGCTAGTCGCGCGGCGATCGCGGCGGCGCTGGCCCGGTGGGCGTATCTGGCCGTTTCCGACAGCCCCGCGGCGGGGCGCTTCGGGTTCCACGACGACGGCAGCTCCAGCGGGATGGCGGCCTCTCCCGGCCTGTTCCGCCGCCCCGCGCAGGCGCTGGCGCGCGCGGCGGCGATCAAGCACCATACGTTGGTCTCCTGGTGGGATGGCCGGCTGCCGGCCGAGTTGCTCGACGCTCCCCACCCCGGGCTGGAGGCGCTCCGGCTCCACCACGACGCCGGGCCCGGCGAGGTGGTGGTGCTGTTTCGCCGGAGCCGTGCCGGTTATGCCTATGGTCATGCCTACGGCCCGCGGCTTGCGGCCGCGTTGGACCAGGCGGCGATCGAGTTGGCGCGGGCCGAACACGTGCTCGCCACCTACCGCGCGAAGGGGGGGCTGGCGGCGCCGGCGAACTTCCTCGAACGGCGGCTGCTGCATTTCGCCGGCGAGGAGGGGGCGGAGCAGTTCTGCCGGCGCTTGTTGGCCAAACCCTCCAGGCCGGCGCTGCCGTTTCGCACGCTCTTCGACGGCGAGATCCCCGGCCCGTGGGCCCGGTGGGCGACGGTGTGGCGTTGCTGCGCCCGCATGCCGACCGACGAGCATCTCGAGCCCGGCGCGGACTTCTTTTTCTGGTGACAACTTGGGGGACGCGCTGATCGCTCCGGGGGGCTCGAACTGCGGGGCGAGCTCCCGCTTCCGTGCGGCGGGGCCCCCTCCCTGTCCGGGGTGGGCGCAGGGGCGTGGACCGACGCTGTGTGCGCCGCGGTGGCGGGTGCCGGCGGCGAATGGCCGCGGGAGGACCGCGGCGGACCGTTTGTCGCGACTTCCGACCGTCCGTTGGGCGGGGGCTGCAATGTGCGGCCGGCTTGGGTATGCCGGTCGCGATGGAAATCCCTCCGACCGTTCTGGCCTGGATCGTCCTAGCAGGGGCACTCGGCGCTGCCGCCGGGCTGGCCGGGGGCGTTCTTGTCGCCGTGGTCTGGAGCGTCGCCAGGTCGCTTCGCGCGGAGATGTGCGGCTCCGCCGCCGCGGCGGGACCTCGCCGCGACGACTGACGCCCATGCCGTCGACTGAGCATATCCTTCCGGCGTCGGCAGCGCGTTACCCGTGGTGGTGCCGCTGGCTGGGTACGCGCAGCTATTGGCTGGGGCAGGTCTCCTTCTGGGGCCTGCTCGCGGCCTTCCTGCTCTCCAGCAGTCTTGCCGATGCCAACCGCAAGGAGTCCGACGCGGAGGTCTGGGCGAGCAATCTGGCGGTTGTGCTGACCGGGGGTGGCTTCACCCATCTGCTGCGGGTGCTGATCCTTGCGGTGCGGGCGCGAGCGAAGTCGTGGTGGCCGGTCGTCGGCGCGCTGTTCCCGGTGAATGTCGCGGCGGCGACGGGCATGGTGGCCACGTTGCTCGTGCTGGCCCTGGTCTTCGGTCCGGAGTCGCTCGGCGAGGATGGCGAGGTGATGACCGGCGCGGATCTTCTCGGCGGGGTCGGCTTTTTCTTCGCGCTGATCTCCGTTTGGAACGTGTCCTATTTCGGTTGCTGCTATTACCGGGGCTATCGGGAGGGCCAGATCGAGCGGCTGCGGCTGGAGACGGCAGTGAAGGAGGCGGAGCTGCGCACCCTCAAGGCCCAGGTCAACCCGCACTTCCTCTTCAACAGCCTCAACACCCTGCGTTCGATGATCCCGGGCGAGCTCGAACGTCCCCGCGAGGCGGTGACGCTGCTGGCCGAGTTGCTGCGCGCCTCGCTCACGCTGGGCGATCGCACGACCGTGAGCGTGGCCGAGGAGTTGGAGACCGTGGCGAGCTACCTGGCGCTGGAGCAGCTGCGTTTCGAGCGGCGCCTGCGCGTGCGGGCCAGCGTCGACGCCGCCGCCCGCGATGTGCAGCTGCCGCCGTTTGTCCTGCAGACGCTGGTCGAGAATGCGGTCAAGTTCGGCGTGGGCGGGCGACGCGAGGGCGGCGAGGTGGCCTACGCGGTGGCGCGGCGCGCCGGCGTGCTGCAGTTGCGCGTTGTGAATGCCGGTCAACTACGCACCACGAGCGAGTCGACCGGGCTGGGGCTGGCCAACGTCCGTGCGCGGCTCCGGCATCTCTACGGACCGGCCGCGGTGGTGACGCTCACGCAGGCCGCCGCCGACCTGGTCGTCGCCGAGGCGACGATCCCCGTCGAACCGACCAAGCCGGCAGTATCCAACTCATGAAAGCCATCATTGTCGACGACGAGCACCCGGCGCGCATCGAACTGGCCCGCCTGTTGGGCGGCTGCCCTTCCGTGCGGCTGGTCGGCGAGGCCGAGAGCGCGGCGGAGGCGTGCGAGTTGATCGAGCGACTGCGGCCCGACCTCGTTTTTCTCGACATCGAGATGCCGGAGCAGAACGGTTTCGACCTGCTGGAGTCGCTCGCACCGCCGCACCCGCAGGTGATCTTCACCACGGCATACAACGCCTACGCGGTGCGCGCCTTCGAGGTGAATGCGCTCGACTACCTGCTCAAGCCGATCAACCCGCGCCGGCTGGCGGCCGCGCTCGACCGGGTCGCCCCGCGCTGCGCCGCCGCCGCGGCGGCGGCGCCCATGGCTCCGGCGC
>JAEWNN010000111.1 GCA_023457035.1 Verrucomicrobiota bacterium | reverse complement strand
CTTCGACCAGATGATCGCGTTCTGCGGCCAGAAGATCTCCGAGGCCGACGTGCTCGATGTGTACGGTCTCGTGGGCGCCGAACAGGTGGCGAAACTCGCCTCGGTCGTCGCCACCGGCGACCACCGGCAGCTCGTCGAGATGGTCGACGAATTCGATGCCGGCGGCCGCGATCTCTTCCGCCTCCTTGCCGACTTGCAGACGGTGATTCGCCGCACGTTGCTCGACGCCATCCGCCAGGGTGGCAAGAGCCGCAGTCTCGGGGCCGAGCTGACGACCGAGCAACTCACCCGCCTGCTCGATGCGCTCCACGAGGGCGAGGGCGGCGTGAAGTTCGGGCTCTCCGAGAAGGTCAATTTCGAGATCACCCTCCTGAAGGCCGTCGAAGGCAGCCGCTCGCGCGCGCTCGACAGCGTGCTCAAGGAGATCGCTGCGCTCGCGGAGGCGAGCCCCGCCGGGGAAAAAAAAAAGAGCTGACGCCTGATTCTGGCGACCCCCCGGCTGCGGAAAAGGCGGCGGAGGGCGATGTCGAGGATGCCGGCGAGAGCGCGGCCGTGACGGCCGAAAGTGTCGGCCGGGTCGAGGAGGGCGAACCGATCGGTCCCAGCGCCGCCGACGAAGCGGCGATGATGGGGGAGGACTACACGCCGCCGCCCGGCGAGCCCGTGGAGCGTGCGCCGTCGGCGGGGGGGCGCCTGCCTTCGCTGGACAGTCTGGTGGCCAAGATCCCGGAGGCGACGCGCCGGGGCCTAGACGAGCATCTGCGCGCGCGTTTCATGCGCGTGCGCAAGCTCAAGCCAGGCGAACTGCGCTGAACGGCGCGGCGGATGGCGTCCCAGCCGTGACGATGCAATGGGCGCGGATTTCGCTCGGCCGGGCCACTTCTCCCGGTTGGAGGGGCTGAGCTTGCTCCGCCCGGTGGCGGATGCTTCTGCCGAGCGGTGCGAGCGAGCTCGCACCCTACGTCGACGGCACGACCCTGTCTCAGGGCTTTGGATAGCCGACGGAGTGGGCGAGGAGGATGCGCTGGTCGGGGCGGAGGCGGAGCTTCTCGGCGGCGACCTCGCGCTGAAGGGTGGCGCGAGGGCAGGTGGCGAGTCCCTCGGAGGCGCAGAACAGGCCGGTGTTCTGCGAAAGGTAGCCGCAGTCGATGTGCGCCAGCAGCAGCTTCTGGTTCTCCTCCTTCTCGCTGCGGCGCGCGAGATCGGCGACGTAGAGCAGCTGCACCGGTGCGGTGGCGAAGCGCCGGCCGGTGATCTGGTCGCGGATGTCCTCGGAGGTGACGAGCAGGAGCTTGTTGGCCGCGGCGTCGTAACGGTAGCCACCCGCCGGCAGCACGACGTAGAGGTCGAACTCCTGGCGGTTGTTGGCGGTGGGCGCGGTGCGGCGACCGTCGGGGCGGTTGATGCCGAAGGTGGCCCAGAGCAGGTCGGAAAGCTGCTGGCGGGAGAGTTCGCGGGTGTCGTACTCGCGGATACTCTGGCGCTTCGCCAGGGCTTCCATGAGCGGCATGCCGCCGGTCTGGTGCGGGACGGGCAGGGCGATGTCGCCGGCCCGGAGGCCGAGGGTGATGGCGAGAGCGAGGAGGATGAGGAGCGTGTGTTTCATCGGGAAGAAGCGGGGATGGTTCGCGAGCGGTGGGGCGGGTAACGAGCGCGGCGCGGCGCAGTGTTGGCGTTTTCCCCCGGCGTGCAAAGAAGAAGGCCGGACGCGAGGACCGGCCTTCGGGGGAAACTGACGGGAGCCGGGCTGTTCCGGCGGTTACTGGCCGCAGCAATTCTTGAACTTCTTGCCGCTGCCGCAGGGGCAGGGGTCGTTGCGGCCGACCTTCGGCAGCTCGCGGCGGATCGTGATCTTCGGGAGCTGGACCTCCTGCTTCGTCTCCCCCGGGGCGGCGCCCGCCTCGGCCGGGGCCGGCATAGGGCGCCCGGGGATGGAGATGCCCTCGGCCACGGCGTGGGCGACGGCGGGGGGCGGCGGGGGCGTGTTGGCGGGGCTCTCCAGGCGCAGGGTGCGCGAGAGGATCGCCATCATGTTCTCGAAGGCGTCGCGGTTGGTCGCGGTGCGGAACAAGCCGGTGCAGATCTCGAGGCGCACGTTGGTCATCAGCTCCTCGAAGTACTTGAAGGCCTCGCCCTTGTATTCGGTGAGCGGATCCTTCTGACCGTAGCTGCGCAGGCCGACGCTCTTGCGCAGGTCCTCCATCTCGGTGAGGTGCTCCTGCCAGTGGTGGTCGATGGCGTTGATGATGACGAAACGCTCGAGCGAGCCGAGGGCCTCGGGATTCTCGACGGACTCCTTGAGGGCGTAGGCCGCCTTGATCTTGTCGGCGACAAGCTTGGCGGCGGCCTCGGCGTCGAGGCCGGCGAGTTCCTCGACCTTGAGGGCGACGGGGAAGTGCATGCACACCCAGCCGACGAAGGACTCGAGCTTGGCGGTCTCGGGGCCGCCCTTCTCGCCGAAGCCGGCGGTCTCGGCGCGGAAGAGCATCTCCTCGTCGATGAAGGTGAAGACCTGGTCCTTGCTGCGGTCGGCGTGGAGGGCGCCGTTGCGGATGGTGTAGATGACCTCGCGCTGTTTGTTGAGCACGTCGTCGTACTGGAGCAGGCGCTTGCGGATCGAGTAGTTCTGCTGCTCGACCTTCTTCTGGGCGGACTCGATGGACTTGTTGAGCCACGGGTGCTCGAGCTCCTCGCCCTCCTTCATCGAGCTCTCGATCATCTTCGCCATCATGCCGCCGGAGGCGAAGAGGCGCATGAGATCGTCCTCGAGGGAGATGTAGAAACGCGACTGGCCCGGATCGCCCTGGCGCGAGCAACGGCCGCGCAGCTGGCGGTCGATGCGGCGGGACTCGTGGCGCTCGGTGCCGATGACGAAGAGGCCGCCGAGTTCGGGCACGCCGTCGCCCAGTTTGATGTCGGTGCCGCGGCCGGCCATGTTGGTGGCGATGGTGACGGCGCCGCGCTGGCCGGCGCGGGCGACGATCTCGGCCTCCTGCTGGTGGTACTTGGCGTTGAGCACGGAGTGCACGATGCCGGTGCGGCGGAGCATGCGGCTGAGCACCTCGGAGGATTCGACCGAGACGGTGCCGACGAGCACGGGCTGGCCCTTGGCGTGGGCCTCCTGGATCGCCTTGATGACGGCGCCGAACTTCTCGCGGCGCGTCTTGAAGATGAGGTCGTTGGCGTCCTTGCGGATGCAGGGCTTGTTCGTCGGCACGACGGTGCAGGCGAGCTTGTAGATGTCCATGAACTCGAGCGCCTCGGTCTCGGCGGTGCCGGTCATGCCCGCGAGCTTCCGATACATGCGGAAGTAGTTCTGGATGGTGATGGTGGCGTAGGTGCGCGTCTCGCGCTCGATGGCGACGCCCTCCTTGGCCTCGACGGCGCCGTGCAGGCCGTCGGACCAGCGGCGGCCGGGCATGATGCGGCCGGTGTTCTCGTCGACGATGACGATCTTGCCGTCGGGGGAGACGACGTACTGGACGTCGCGTTCGTAGAGGCTGTAGGCGCGCAGGAGCTGGGAGATGGCGTGGATGTCCTCGGAGACCTGTTCCTGGAACTCCTGGAGCTGGACCTTGGCGGCCTCCTTCTCGGCGGGGGACTTGGTGGTGTCCTTGTCGATCTCCATGTGGGCCGTGGCGACATCGGGCATCATGAAGGCATCCGGATTGTCCGGACGCAGGAAGGTGCGGCCCTTCTCGGTGAGGTCGGCCTGGTGCTGGCGCTCGTCGATGACGAAGTAGAGCTCCTCCTTGAGCTTGTAGTACTCGTCGCGGCGGAAGTCCGTGTTCATCTCGAGGTCGATCTTGTCGAGAAGCTTGCGGGACTCGGAGCTTTCCATGAGGCGCTGGAGGAGCTTGTTGCGCGGCATGCCGGCCTTCACTTGCAGCATCTGGAGCTGGGCGGTGTAGGTCTCGTCCGGGGTGCGGTTGGGTTTCTCGAGCAGGGTTTTGGCCTCGCCGATGAGGCGGTTGCACAGGCGGGTCTGCTCGGCGAAGAGTCGCTCGATGCCGGGCTTGTGGCGGGTGAAGGGCTGCTCGCGCTCGATCGGGGCGGGGCCGGAGATGATCAGCGGCGTGCGCGCCTCGTCGACCAGGATGGAGTCGACCTCGTCGACGATGCAGTACCAGTGGTCGCGCTGGACCTGGTCCTCCTTGCGGGTGGCCATGCCGTTGTCGCGCAGGTAGTCGAAGCCGAACTCGGAGGCGGTGCCGTAGGTGATATCGCGCTGGTACATCTCGCGGCGCAGGCTCGAGGGCATCTGCTGCTGGATGCAGCCGACGGAGACGCCGAGGAAGTTGTACAGGTGGCCCATCCACTGGGAGTCGCGGCGGGCGAGGTAGTCGTTGACGGTGACCAGCTGGGTGTTGAGGCCGTTCAACGAGTTGAGGTAGAGGGGCAGGGTGGCGACGAGGGTCTTGCCTTCGCCGGTGGCCATCTCGGCGATCTTGCCCTGGTGGAGCGCGATGCCGCCGATGAGCTGCACGTCGAAGTGCACCATGTTCCAGACCAGCTCGTGATCGCAGACGATGACGGTGCGCCCGCAGAGCCGGCGGGCGGCGTTCTTCACCGCGGCGAAGGCCTCGGGCAGGAGGGCGTCGAGGGTCTCGCCGGCTTTGACGCGGGCGCGGAACTCGTCGGTCTTGGCGCGGAGCTGCTCCTCGGTGAGCGACTGGTATTCGGTTTCGAGCGCGTTGATTTTCGCGACGAGGGGCTGGCACGACTGGATGAACTTCCGGTAGTGGCGGCCGGCGAAACGTTTGAAGAACCAGGAAATCATGAGAAAGGGGCAAACGGTTGGAGTCGGCGCCGGGTTTGGCAACGGGCAAATACCCGGTGTTTCCGAGGACGCGCCACACGCGGCGGCGGCGGTGCCGGGCCCGTGGGCAATGGTGGCGCGGCGCCATGCGCCGGCCTCATGGCGCGGGGCGGGGGCGGGCGGGGTGGCGCAGGGCGTGGATGCTCGTTGTTCCGGCTAGCGGCTGGGCGATCTTTCGTTCAGGGTTCCGCGCCATGTTTGACCACGTCGAGAAGCTCAAGGAGTACGTCCGCTGCCAGAGTGTGTCGGCGGACCCGCAATTTGCCGACGGCATGCGGCAGGCGCGCGAGTTCATTGCCGGCCTGTTGCGCGAGATCGGTTTTGCCGTGGAGGTCGTGCCCACGCCCAAGCACCCGCTGGTGCTGGCCAGCCGCGGCGGCGATCCGAAGTGGCCGCATGTGGTGATCTACGGGCACTACGACGTGCAGCCGGCGGACCCGCTCGCGCTGTGGCAATCGCCGGCGTTCGAGCCCGCGGTCCGCGACGGCCGCATCTACGGACGCGGCACGGCCGACAACAAGGGCCCGCTGCTGGTGCATGTCGCCGCGGTGGCCAAGCTGCTCGCGGCCGAGCCCGACCTGCCGCTGCGGATCACGTTCCTCATCGAGGGCGAGGAGGAGATCGGCAGCCCGAGCTTCCTGCCGTTCCTCGAGAAGTACCGCGACCGGCTGAAGGCCGACTTCGTGTTCCTCTCCGACACCGGCAGCCCGCGCGAGGACCAGCTCGTGGTGACGTGCGGCCTGCGGGGCCTGTTCACCTTCGAGATCGAACTCACCGGGCCGCAGAGCGATCTGCACTCGGGGCTGCACGGCGGCGCGCTGCTCAACCCGCTGCAGGCCCTTTCCGAGATCTGCGCCTCGCTCCACCTGCCGGACGGCCGGGTGAATATCCCCGGGTTCTACGACGAGGTGCGCCCCGTCCAGGACTGGGAACGCGACGAGTTGCGCAAGCTCGGCACGAGCGAGGCGGAGTATCAGAAGTTTCTGGGCATCCCGGCGTTCCACGCGCACCCCGGCTACTCGCCGTTCGAGGCGGTGCGCTTCCTGCCCACCCTCGAGTTCAACGGCCTCGGCGGCGGCTACCAGGGGGAGGGCAGCAAGACCGTCATTCCGAGCAAGGCGATGGCGAAGATCAGCTGCCGCCTCGTGCCCGACCAGGACCCCGAGACGGTGAAGGCGCGTGTCTACCGGGCGCTGCGCGAGCGCTGCCCGAGCGGCGTGCGGATGAAGATCATCGACGGCCACAACGGCGTGCCCTACGTCGCCGTGCCGCCGGGCAAGCCGAACACGCCGGCCGACCAGTCGCCGGTGCTGGCCCGGGCGTTCCGTGCGACCGACGCCGCGGTGGCCGAGGTCTTCGGCAAGCCGCCGTTGTATCTGCGCGAGGGCGGCAGCGTGCCGATCATCGGCGACATCAAGCGCGTGCTCGGCCTGGACTCGCTGCTGCTCGGGCTCTTCCTGCCCGAGGACAACCTCCATGCGCCCAACGAGAGCTTCCACCTCGGCGTGATGGAGAAGGGCATCCGCGTTTCCGAAATGATCCTGCGTGCGCTGGCCCGCGGGTGACCGCCACGCGCTTGGCGCCGCCTCCGGTGCGCACTAGAGGCGGCGCTTGCGGCATCGAACTTTCCTCGTCGTTCCGACACCCGGGCTTGCCAGCGCCGTTTCCCGCCCCTTACTTCGCCAACCCTCTTCCAATCCATGGCACGCATTGTCCAAAAATACGGCGGCACGTCCGTCGGCGATATTGAGCGCATCAAGAAGGTCGCGCAGCGCATCAAGGAATGGCGCGACCAAGGCAACGAACTCGTTGTCGTGGTCTCTGCCCGCGCCGGCGTGACCAACGAGCTCATCGCCAAAGCCAAAGCCATCACGCCGAATCCCGACGAGCGCGAGATGGACATGCTGCTGACCATCGGCGAGCAGGAGACGATCGCCCTCACCGCCATGGCCCTGCAGGCGATCGGCGTGCCGGCGGTGTCCCGCACCGGCCAGCAGGCGGGCATCGTCAGCGACAACTTCCACACCAAGGCGAAGATCAAGCGCTTCGAGTCCTCGCCGCTCAACGACGACCTCGCGCAGGGCAAGGTCGTCATCGTTGCCGGCTTCCAGGGCATCAGCGAAGCGGGCGAGACCACCACCCTCGGCCGTGGCGGCTCCGACCTGACCGCCATCGCCATCGCGCACGTGGTGAAGGCCGACATCTGCCAGATCTACACCGATGTCGACGGCGTCTACACCGCCGACCCGCGTGCCGTGCCGGCCGCCAGCAAGATCCAGGAGATCTCCTACGACGAGATGCTCGAGCTGGCCAGTTCAGGCTCGAAGGTCATGCAGTCCCGCTCCGTCGAGTTCGCCCACAAGTACGGCGTCGATTTCGAGGTTCGTTCCAGCTTCAACAACAATCCCGGTACCATCGTGAAGGCAGAAACCAAATCCATGGAAGATGTCGTTGTCCGCGGCGTGGCCGTCGACAAGGACCAGGCAAAGGTCGTCGTCAGCCAGATCCCCGACAAGCCGGGCACCGCCGCCCAGGTGTTCCGCGCGCTCGCCGACGCCGCCATCGTCGTCGACATGATCGTGCAGAACATGGGCCGCGACGGCGTGGCCAATCTCACTTTCACGGTGCCGAAGACCGAGACGCACAAGGCCAAGACGGTCGTCGAGAAGGTCCTCGCCGGCCTCGGAGGCGGCAAGGTCGAGTTGCTCGAGAACATCGCGAAGCTCTCCATCGTAGGCGTCGGCATGAAGACGCACTCCGGCGTGGCCGCCTCGCTCTTCCAGGCGCTCGCCGCGCAGGGCATCAACATCGACCTGATCAGCACCTCCGAGATCAAGATCTCGGTGACGGTCGACGGTGCGAAGGTCGACGACGCCCAGCGTGCCGTGCACACCGCCTTCGGCCTGGACAAGGCGTAAGGGCGGGCCCGCAACGTCGCGAGGAGTGAGTAGCGGGTAGCGAGTAGCGCGACCCCGCCGCAGATTTCCGAGAACCCGGACCGCCACCGCGGCCGGGTTTTCGCGTAGTAGGACCGGTCTCCGACCGGTCGCTCTGGATCGGGGCCGAAGCGGAACGGCGCTGGGAGCGATGGCTAGTGCCCTTGGCGTCCAGTCGGAGACTGGACCTACGGGGGCAGGGCGGTGCTCAATCTCGACTCTTGCACTGGCTGGCGGCGGTGCCGTTTTCCTCCTCGCTCCCCGCCGCTCGCTACTCACTACTTTTCATCCGCCATGCGCTTCATCTCCACCCGCGGTCAGACTCCCGCCGTCTCGTTCTCCGAGGCCGTCGCCCTCGGCCTCGCGCCCGATGGCGGGCTGTTCCTGCCCGAGTCGCTGCCCGACCTCTCCGGCAAATGGCAGGGCTGGGCCAAGCTCTCGTATCCGGAGCTGCTCCGCGAGTTCTTCGCGCTCTTCGCCACCGACATCCCGGCCGCCGATCTCGCGCGCATGGCGGCCGCCGCGTACACGAAGTTCGACCACGCCGACATCGCCCCGCTGCGCCAGCTCGACGACCAGACCTGGGTGCTCGAGCTTTTCCACGGGCCGACCCTCGCGTTCAAGGACTTCGCGCTCCAGTTCCTCGGCCACCTCTACGAGCACCAGTGCGTGACCCGCGACGAGTCGCTCACGGTGCTCGGCGCCACCTCGGGCGACACCGGCGCCGCCGCCATCCACGGCCTGCTCGGCCGCGCGCGGGCCAAGATCTTCATCCTGTATCCGGACGGCCGCGTGTCGCCGCTGCAGGAGCGCCAGATGGCCTGCACCGGGGCGGATAACGTGTTCGCCCTCGCCGTCGACGGTACGTTCGACGACGCGCAAGCGGCGCTGAAGACGATCTTCGAGGACCAGGATTTCCGCGTCCGCCACCGCCTCAGCGCGGTGAACTCGATCAACCTCGCCCGCGTGCTCGCGCAGTGCGTGTACTACCTGTGGGCGTGGCTGCGGCTGCCGGCCGAGGCGCGCGAGCGGGCGGAGTTCATCGTGCCCACCGGCAACTTCGGCAACGTGCTCGCCGGCTGGATGGTGCAGAAGATGGGCGTGCCGTTCTCCGGTTTCCGCGTCGCCACGAACCAGAATGACATCCTCTACCGGCTTTTCACCACCGGCGACTACTCGGTGGCCGACGTCCATCCAAGCCACGCGCCGTCGATGGACATCCAGGTGTCGTCGAACTTCGAGCGCTTCCTCTACTTCGCCGAGAACTGCGACCCGGTTCGCGTGCGCGCCGTGATGGCGGAGTTCAAGCAGACCGGCCGCTACCAGTTCGCCAAGTTCAACCGCGACTCGATCACCGCCTCGCGCACGAGCGATGCCGAGATCGAGCGGATCATCCGCGACGTGAACCAGCGCTTTGGTTACGTCGTCGACCCGCACACTGCGTGCGGCTTCAAGGACCTGCCGAAGGACCGCCCGGCCGTGGTGCTCTCCACCGCACACCCGGCGAAGTTCCCGGATGTGATCGCCGGCTGCATCGGCCGCGAGGTCACGCACCCGCGCCTCGAGGCTCTCAAGGCGAAGCCGCTCATCAAGCATCGCATCCCCGCCACCGTCGCCGCCGTGCGCAACTTCATCGAGGCGCACTGAGGCGCAGGCGCGAGGCGAAGCCGGAGCGGGGCTCCGCGGACTGTGGTCGGTTGATCCCGCACCGTTGCAGGGGGCGCTCCGGCATCCGCGACCGCAGGGTGGGGCCTTTCACGGTGCGTTGCCGAGCGCCGACCTCTGCACGGATAACTCGGGACTTGTCACGTATTACGTGACAAAGTCTTGCCGTACCGGAGCGGGGGCCACCTCGCGCGAAAGGACTCGCGCGGAAGCGGGGCGATGTGCCGTTGTTCAGGGTATGCAGACCAACGACAATGTTTCCGCCCACCCGGCGACGCAGTACGACGCCGAGGTGCGCAAGGTCATCCCATACTATGACGCGATCCAGTGCGAGACGCTCGATCTGGTCCGCGCGGTCGTGGGCGAACCCGCCGAGTGGGTGGACACCGGTGCCGGCACGGGTGCGCTGGTCGAGCGGGCGCTGCCGTTGTTCCCGCGCACGCGGTTTGTCGTCGCCGATCCGTCGGCAGCGATGCTCGGGCAGGCGCGGCAGCGGCTCGGCGCTCTGCCCGAGGACCGGGTGCGGTTTTTGGAGCCGACCGGCAGCGACGGCCTGTCGAGAGTCGCACCGCGGCTGCGGGCGCAGGTGGTGACGGCGATCATGTGCCACCACTATTTGGAGCCGGAGGCGCGACGGGCGGCGGTGCGCGCCTGTTTCGAGGTGCTGGAACCGGGCGGCGTGCTGGTGGTGTTCGAGAACGTCGAGTGCGAGTCGGCCCGCGGGCGCGAGACCGGACTGCGGCGTTGGCGCGAGTTCCAGGAGCGGCAGGGGCGGACGCCGGCGGCGGTGGAGCAGCATCTCGCGCGCTTCGGCACGGAGCTGAAACCCGTGCGGATCGCCGAGCACCTGGCGCTGCTGCGCGAGGTCGGCTTCACTTCCGTGGAGGTGCTGTGGCGCGCGTACCTGCAGGCCGGATTCTACGCGGTGAAGTGAGCGGGTGGGGCGGGCGAAGGTCGTTGCCCCGCTCCCGGTCGGGGCTTGGCAACCGGAGATGGCGTGCTACCTGAGGGCATGCGCCTTCTCCTGATTGGTTTGTTCCTGGTCGCCGGCGTCGCGTTCGCCGGGGAGCCGAAAACGTGCGTGTTTTGCGAGATCGCGGCTGGTCGGGCCGAGGCGGCGATCGTCTATCGCGACGAGCGCGTGGTCGCGTTCATGGACATCGCGCCGCACAACCCCGGACACGTCCTGGTGGTGCCGGTGCAGCACGCCGCCGACATCCTCACGGTTCCGGCCGACACCGCGAAGGAGCTGATGGTCGTCGCCCAGAAGATCGCCCGGGCGATCCGGAGGGCCGGGTTGCCGGCCGAGGGATTCAACTTCCGGATGAACGCCGGTGTGGCGGCAGGCCAGACGGTTTTCCACACCCATCTGCACGTCGTCCCGCGGCACGCGGGTGATGCCGGCGGGCAGAGCCACGTGGGGGAACGGGTGCCAGTGCGCGAACTGGAGCCCATCGCGGCGCGGATCCGCGCGCAGTTGGAGTGATCGCGCCCGGATCTGTTGGCTTGCCTGCGCCGGCGGCGCATTGAGCCTTGCCGGCCTCATGTCGACAGAGACCCGCGAAGTCCGCCCGTTCTCCCTGCCGCGCCGCGTGCTGGCCAGCGATGGCCGCGTGCTGGTGGTGCCCGACGACTGGGCGCTGTTGCCGCCCGGCGACGCCGCGCTGAGCCGCCGCATCAAGGCCGACGGCCCGTCGTGGACGGTGATCGAGCAGAAGGGCAACAAGCGTTTCTCGCGCGGGATCTGGGCGCCCGCGGCGCGGATCGAGGCGCTGCGCGCGGAACTGCTGGTTGAGCGCATGGATCCGGCGTACACGCGGAAACTCGAGGCCGGGCGCGCGCGCCGCGCGGCCGAGCAGGCCGAATACGTGGAGGATTTCCGCGGCGCCGTGCGGGCGTTCCTCGGCTTCCACCCGGTGCACGGCGAGGTCGCCGAGCGGATGGCCGGGCTGATCGCGGCGCACGCCACCCCGGTCGGGAGCGGCACGGTGGCGCGGACCGAGCGCATCCCGCTCGAGGACCGCGCCGAGGCTGCCACCATCGCGTGGATGCGACACCAGACCACGGGCTACGACAACATGGTCATTCCGCGCGTGAAGGGGCAGCGCCGCGAGGTGCGGCGGATGCTTGCGCAGCGTTCGGTGCAACTGTTGGCGCGGTATCGCCGCGGCGAGTCGATCGATCGCGCGAGTTGCCCCCTGTGGCGGGCGGTGGTCGGGGCGTGATCGCACGCGGCCGCGGGGCGCGGACCAAGAACGCACTTGAGTCCGGGGCGCCGGCGCCTTGAGTCCGTTTCCCCGCCCGACGGTCATCGATCCGCATCATGCCCTTCACTCACGCTGTCGAGGACGACATCCTCCATTTCAACTGGTACGGCATCATCACCCGCGAGGATCTGCAGACCTTCGGGAAGAACATGCCGGCGCTGGCGGCCTCGCTGGGGTTCGTGCCGTACGTGCTCCACACCTTCGACCAGATGACGGGGTACCGCTTCCAGCCGCTCGTGGTCTACACCTTCTCGCTGCTGCGGAAACGCGAGAAGATCCCTTACCCGGTGAAGGCCGCCGCGGTGGTGAACACGCCGGAGAAGCTCGCCCTGGCCCGCCTGTTCAAGGCCTGCAACCACAGCCCCAATCTCACCATCGAGATCTTCGAGTCGGAGGAGCGCGCGCGGGCTTGGCTCACCGGCGACGAGGCCGATTTCGACCTCGACGGGGAGTGCGACGCCGGGCGCGATGTCGCGGTGAAGTGATCCGGCCGGGCGGCCGGAGGGGCGGGTCTACGGCGCGATCCAGACCAGGTCGCCGGTGCGGACGTGTTCGAAGAGTTCGACGATGTCGAGATTGCCCATGCGCACGCAGCCGTGGCTGGCGGGGCGGCCGAGGTCGGCCTCGTGGTTGGTGCCGTGGATGTAGATGTAGCGGCTGTGGGAATCGACATCGCCGCCCGCGTTCACGCCCGGCTCGAGGCCGCGCAGCCAGAGGATGCGCGAGGTGACGAAGTCCGTGCTGTCCGCTGCGGCGGGGTGGTACTCGTGGAAATGGAAACCGGTGCTGCGCCGACCCTTGAAGACGATGCCGGGGGGGGAGCCGGCGCCGATCTTCTCGTCGATCTTGTGCAGGCCGGTGGGGGTGCCCAGCGAGCCCTTGCGATTGGATGGCGGGCGCTTCGAGGTGGACACGACGTAGGTCTTTTTCAGCTGGCCGGACTGGAAAAACCGGAGGGTCTGGTCGTTGAGCGAAACGTGCAGCAGCCGGACTGTGGGCTTGATCCCCAGCGCGGCGCACTTATCGCTCACGAACTCCAATTTCGAATCCATGACCATGAAGAAGGCTTACAATGTCGGCATCGTCGGGGCCACTGGCGCCGTCGGTCAAGAGTTGATCCGGTTGCTCGAGATGCGTGATTTCCCCTTCGGGGAGATCCGGCTTCTCGCCTCGGCGCGCAGCGCCGGGAAGACCGTCGAAGCGTTCGGCAAGAAGCTCACCGTGCAGGAGGCCAAGAACGGCGCATTTGCCGGGCTCGACCTCGCCTTCTTCGCCGCCGGCGGCTCGGTGACGCGCGCCTTCGCCAAGGACGCTGTCGCGTCCGGCTGCGTGGTCATCGACAAGAGTTCGGCGCTGCGCATGGAGGCGGACATTCCGCTCGTGGTGCCGGAGATCAACGCCGACCAGCTCGCGCGCCACAAGGGCATCATCGCCAACCCGAACTGCTCGACCGCGGTGACCCTCATGGGCCTGTGGCCGTTGCATCAGGCGTTCACCGCCAAGCGCGTCATCATCTCCACCTTCCAGTCCGTCTCCGGCACCGGCGCCGAGGCGATCCGCGAGCTGGCCCAGCAGGTCAAGGCCCTCCAGACCGGCGCGCCGATCGTGAAGAAGGTCTATCCCTACCAGATCGCGTTCAACTGCATCCCGCAGGTCGATACCTTCGGCCCGGACCTCTACACCGGCGAGGAGAACAAGATGATGCTGGAGAGCCGCAAGATCATGGGGCTGCCCGAGCTGCGCGTCTCCGCCACCTGCGTGCGCGTGCCCGTCGTGCAGGCGCACTCGATCTCGGTCTCGGCCGAGTTCGAGAAGCCGGTCGATGTCGCCCAGGCCCGCGCGGCCGTGGCGGCGTTCCCGGGCGCCGAGCTCGTGGACGATCCGGCGAACCGCCTCTATCCGACCCCGCTCGATTTCACCCGCAAGGTGAAGTGCGGCGTGGGCCGCATCCGCAAGGACACGGCCTTCGACAACGGTCTCTCGTTCTGGGTGAGCGGCGACAACCTCTGGAAGGGCGCCGCGCTCAACGCCATCCAGGTGGCCGAGACGCTCATCGCCCGCGGCCTGCTCCGCGTGCCCGCCGCCTGAGCGCGGGTTGATCGACCGAAGAACTCTTGGGGCCGGACGCGAGTCCGGCCTCTTCCTTTTTCGGGCTGGCCACGTGGGGCCGGTCTGCGACCGGCCGCGAGGGATATGGCCGCAGCCGGCGACCCGCGCCGAAGGTCCGCGAGAAACACTACCCGCCGCAGGCAATGGCCCGGGCCGGGCGGGTCCGGTCGGAGACCGGACCGACTGGGTCGGCACGCGTGTGCGATGGCGTTGGACTGTCCGCACGAGAGGGGCGGAGTGTCGGGTGCGCGGGTTGGCGCTTTCGCGTTCGCCTCGCTCGGCAAAAGCCTTGCCCAGCGGCGAAACTTCGCCCTTTAGTCGGCGCCGATTTTGGACGGCTAGCTCAGCGGTTAGAGCGTCTCGTTTACACCGAGAGGGTCAGGGGTTCGAATCCCTTGCCGTCCACCACTCACCAACGGGCTGTCTGCCGCCGTCCCAGCGCAGCCACTGGGTGGCATGGACTTGGGGCCGTATCCTGAGAATAGCGGTTGCCGAGCCGGGCAACACCCACTGTTTTTCGGAGGTGTCCCCGGTCGCACCAACGGAGAAGCGATTCTCCTGATTCTCCATGCCTCCCCACAAACCCGCCGATCCCTCGTCGCTCCGCCGACTGATCCTGGACCTGCTGCCCGCCGCTGGCGGGGCCGGCGCCGCCAATCCCGTGCTCTTCGGGCCGGGCGGCGCGCTCGACAGCCTCGGGCTGGTGAACTTTCTGGCTGATCTCGAATATCGCCTCGCCGAGGAGTACGGCCGCGAGCTGGTGCTCGCCAGCGAGCGGGCGATGAGCCGCAGCCGCTCGCCCTTCCGTGATGTGGATGCGCTCGTCGCCTACGTGCTGGAGCTTCTGGCCGAGCCGGCGGGGGACGCCGCGCGTCCGCCGACCGCATCCGGAGAGCCGCGCACATGAAGAAGAATCGTCGCGTCGTCCTCATTACGGGCACCAGTCGTGGCATCGGCCGCGGGCTGGCCGAGCATTTTCTCCGGCAGGGGGACACGGTGTGCGGGTGCAGCCGTGGGCCGGCGACGCTCCAGCACCGGCGCTATGCGCACTGGGAGCTGGAGGTGGGCGACGAGGTGGCGGTGGTGGCGATGGTGCGCGCGGTGGTGCGCCGCTTCGGGCGGATCGACGCGTTGGTCAACAACGCGGGCATCGCGGCGATGAACCACGCGTTGCTCACCCCCGCGGATACCGCGCAGCGGATCATGGCGACGAACTTCCACGGCACGTTCCTCTTCTGTCGCGAGGCGGCGAAGGCGATGGTGCGGCGGAAGGCGGGCCGAATCGTGAACTTCACGACCGTGGCCACGCCGCTGCGGCTCGAGGGCGAGGCGATCTACGCGGCGAGCAAGGCGGCGGTGGAGTCGTTCACCCAGGTACTGGCCCGCGAACTCGGCCCCGCCGGGGTGACGGTCAACGCCGTGGGGCCCACGCCGCTGCCCACCGACCTGATCAAGAACGTGCCGGCGGCCAAGCTGACCGCGTTGCTCGGGCGCCAGGCGATCCGGCGCCTCGGTACGGTGGAAGATGTGATCAATGTCGTGGAGTTCTTCCTCGCGCCCGGCAGCGGCTTTGTCACCGGCCAGGTGCTTTATCTCGGCGGGGTGAATGGCTGAAGATTCCGCCATGCGCGCCAACCCGGCCTTCAGCCCGCAGATCCTGCTCGATCTGGTCGACCGCCGCGCCGCCCGCGCGCTTTGGGTGGGCGACGCGGAGGTGTGCACGGGGCGGGAGTTTGGCGAAGCGGTGCGCGCGGCGGCGGCGCAGTGTACCGCCGCCGGGATCGGTGCGGGTGAGGTGGTGGTGACCCCCGGCGACGGCACGTGCACGGCGTTGGCGTGGTTGTTCGGTGTGGCGTTGGCCGGCGCGATCGCGGCGCCATTGCGCAGTGCGCGCGACAGCGAACTGGCCGGATGGGGCGCGCAAGTGGCCCCCGGTTGGCGCGTGCGTGGCGACGCGCTGGCG
>JAEWNN010000110.1 GCA_023457035.1 Verrucomicrobiota bacterium | reverse complement strand
GGCCGGAGCGGCGCCACCCGCGGCCGCGCCCCCGGCGCCCCGGCGGGCGCCCGGCGCGGTCTTCGCGGCCGACTCCTCGGCGAGCTGCAGTTTGTGGAGACGCATCGCGAAATAGCCGCCGAGGCCGGCCAGGCCGAGGAACGGCACCAGCGGCATGCCGGGCAGCAGGGCAAAGACGCCGAGCATCGCCGAGCCGATTCCGAGCGCGCGCGGGTAACGGGTGAGCTGCTGGGTGACCTGCACGCCCAGGGTCTCGTTCTCCGCCGCACGGGTGACGAGGATACCGGCGGCCACGGAGACGAGCAGGGCCGGGATCTGCGAGACCAGGCCGTCGCCGATGGAGAGGAGCGTGAACTTCTTCGCGGCGTCGGCGAAGGAGAGGTCCATCTGGAGCACGCCGATGGCGAAACCGCCGATGACGTTGATGAAGGTGATGAGGATGCCGGCGATGGCGTCGCCGCGTACGAACTTGTTGGCGCCGTCCATCGCGCCGTAGAAGTCGGTCTCCTTCTGGAGCTTCTTGCGGCGCTCGGTGGCCTGGGCCTCGTCGATGATGCCGGCGTTGAGCTCGGCATCGATGGCCATCTGCTTGCCCGGCAAGGCGTCGAGAGTGAACCGGGCGGCGACCTCGGCGATGCGGCCGGCGCCCTTGGTGATGACCACGAAGTTGATGATCACCAGAATGGAGAAGACCACCGTGCCGACGACGTAGTTGCCCTGCACGACGAAGTCGCCGAACGAGGCGATGATGTCGCCGGCGTAACCGTCGATGAGGATCAGGCGGGTGGAGGTGATGTTCAGCGCGAGCCGGAACAGCGTGAGGCCGAGCAGCAGCGTGGGGAAGACGGAGAACTCCGGCGGATCCTTCACATAGGTGATGAGCAGCAGGATCAGCAGCGACAGGCCGATGCTCACGGCCAGCAGCACATCGAGCAGGACCGCCGGCAGCGGCAGGATCAACATCATGACCACGCCGAACAGCGCGACGGTGAAGGCCAGGTCGGAGCGGCGGATGCCACCGACGGTGGGGAGCGGAACGGTGCTGGCGGGAGCGGCGGACATGGTGGGAAGGGACGGGCGAGCTTCGGGGGCGAGCGGTCAACGGGCGCCGATCAGGCGGCGGGGGGCGACTGGAGCGCCGCACGCCGGGCGCGCAGGGCATGGAAGTAGTAGCGGTGGGTGCGGTAGACGAAGGCGAGGATCTCGGCCACGGCCTGGTAGAGGGCGAGCGGCACCGGCTCCCCCACCTCGCCGACCTTGAAGAGCATGCGCGCCACCGGTTTGTTCTCGATCATCGGCACGCCGTACTCGGCGCCGAGGGCCTTGATGCGGCGGGCGAAGGCGCCCTCGCCCTTGGCGACGATCACCGGGGCCTCGTCCTTGCCCCGCTCGTACTTGAGCGCCACGGCGAAGTGGGTCGGGTTGGTGACGACGACGTCGGCGGTGGGCACGGCCTGGAGCATCTGTTTCTGCATCAGGCGCCGCGCGAGGCGCCGGCGGTGGCCCTTGACCATGGGGTCGCCCTCCTGCTGCTTGTGCTCGTCGCGCACCTCCTGCTTGGTCATGCGCAGGTCCTTCTCGGTTTTGTGGTGCTGGTAGCTGTAGCTCGCGATCGCGATGATCGCCATCGCCCCGCAGATCCAGGCGAGGAAGAGCAGCGTGGAATGGTTGAGGAACCGGGCGAGATGCTCCGCCTTCATCGGCACATGGAAGAGCGGGTCCTGCATCACCCGCTTGACGGCGAGCCAGAGCGCCAGACCGATGCCCCCGAGTTTGAGCAGGTCGAAGGGCAGCGTCATCAGCGTACTCGTGTTGAAGATGTTCTTGAAGCCGTTGACGAAATTGAGCCGGTCGAGCTTGGGCTCGAGCACCTCGGTGGTGAGCTGGAAGCGGCTCTGCGCGCCGCCCCCGAGCACGGCGGCCACGAAGCAGGCGACGAGCAGCGGTGTCATCAGCCCGAGGCAACGCTGCCCCGCCTCGACAAGCCGCGACAACATCAGCTCGTTGCTGAGCGTGGTGCGGCCGAGGTTCTGGAAGCTGTAGAGCGCGAAGTCCCGCAACGAGCGCGCGATGTCCGGCGCGGAGAACAGCATCACGACCAGGGCGGCCGTGAGCGTGAAGGCCACCTGCACATCCGGGCTGCGCGCGAACTGCCCGCGCTTGAACGCCTCGGCCCGCCGCTTCGCGGTCGCGGGTTCGGTCTTCTGGTCCTTGTCCTGGTCGGCCATGGTGGATACGCCTCAGGTGCGGGGAAGGTACAGCAGCATGTCGGAGGGCAGCTGCTCGAAGGCCGCCAGCAGGTAGCGCGCGAACAACACGCCCGCCCCGCCCAGCAGCGCCAGCCCGGCGAACGACCGTGCGCCCATGCTCATCATGAACACATTGACCTTCGGGACCGTGCGTCCGAGCAGGCCGAATGCGAACGTCAGCAGGTAGTTCAGCGCGATGAACGGCGCCGCCAGCTGCACCCCCACCCCGATCGTCCGCCCGGTGATCACGATGAGCTGGTCCGCCGCGGCCGGGTTGAGCCCCGCCAATCCGGGCGGAGCGAAGTGGAAACTGCGCGCGAAAGCCCCGACCGCCATCAGATGCGCGCCGACCAGAAAATACAGGAGCACGGCGAAACGGTGCAGCATCGCCGCGAACGGTTCGCTCGACGCCGTGGGCGCCTCGATTCCCGGGGTCGGCGTGAGACCGATCTCGGTGGCGATCACCCGCCCGCCCATCTCCGTGGCGTAGAAGGCCATCCGCCCGACGAAGCCCATCAACAGCCCGACCAGGACCTCCGCGCCCACCGCCCCGGACAGCGCCAGCAACGTCGCCGGGGTCTGCGCCGGGATCGGGATGATCGGCGCCAGCAACGTGGCGATCGCCAACGCCAGCGCCAGCCGCAGCGTCACCGGCATCGGCTGCCCCGTCAGCCCGGGCAGCAGCATGAGGAACGCGGTCGCACGGATCGCGATCAGCAGCCAGGCGATGAGCACGGGGACGGGCATCGGGGAGCGGGGACGTTGCGCTAGTGGCCCATGTCGGCCATGCGGGCGAAGCACGCGATGGTGAACTCCATCAGCGTGCGCACCAGCCACGGCGAGAGGAAGAGGAACACCCCCACGACCGTGAGTAGTTTGGGAATGAACACCAGCGTCTGCTCCTGCAGGCTGGTGACGGACTGGATGAGGCTCACGGTCAGGCCGACGACGAGCGCGGCGACCAGGAACGGCGCCACGACGACGACCGCCTTGAACATGGTGAGCTTGAACAGCTCGATCGCGAGGTCGGGATTCATTGCGTGAAGCTCTGCACCAGGGAACGCACGACCAGCTCCCAGCCGTCGACGAGCACGAACAGGAGCAGCTTGAACGGCAGCGCCACGATGGTGGGCGGCATCATCATCATGCCCAGCGCCATCAGCACGGTGGAGACGAGGAAATCGATCACCAGGAACGGGAGGAAGATCAGGAAGCCCATCTGGAAGGCCGTCTGCAGCTCGCTCAACACGAACGCCGGGATCACGATGCGCATCGGCAGATCCTTGACCGGCGTGGGCCCGTAGCCGCCGAGTTCGAGGAAGAACTCGATGTCGCGGGTGCGCGTCTGCCGCAGCATGAACTGCTTGAGCGGCTCCTGCGCCCGCTGCAGCGCCTCCACCGACTTGATCTGGCCGTCGAAGTACGGCTGGAGCGCATCGTCGTGGATCCGGTCCACCACCGGGGTCATCACGAAGAACGTGAGGAACAGCGACAGGCCGATGACGATCTGGTTCGACGGCGCCGACGGCACGCCGATCGCCTGTCGCACGAACCCGAGCACGATGACGATGCGGGTGAAGCTCGTCATCAACATGATGATCGAGGGCGCGAGGGTGAGCAGCGTCATCAGGATGACGATCTGCACCGACACGCTCAGGTCCCCGATGCCGGCCGTCCCGCCGGAGAGATCGATGTTCAGCTTCAGCGGCTGCGCGGTGCCCTGGGCGTGCGCGCCCACTGCAAACAGCAGCGGGGCCAACAGTCCGAGCGCACGGTACAGCCACCGGCAGGGTTTGGGCGGAGTGGACATCGGGGCCGTTTCAGCAATGCCGATGCCAAGCCCCGGATCGCCACCGTTAACCTTTGGTTACCAGGTGCTCACGAAACTCTCCGCGGGAGCCCAGCGGCCCCGCCCCCACCTACTCGCCCCCGACGGCAAGATCTGCCCAGCGCCAGCGCCGCCACCGCTCAACTCAACAACGCGTGCCGCACCCGCGAGAGTAGCACGTCGGGCGTGAAGGGCTTCGGCAACAGGTCGAGCCCGGTCGCCACGACCTCGGCCGCATAGCCGGAGACGAACAACGCCCGGATCCCCGGCCAGCGTTCCTGCAGCCGACCGTACAGCTCCCGTCCGTTCAATCCGGGCATCACGACATCCGAGACCAGCAGATCGATCGGCGTGTGCTGCGCCTCCGCGAGCCGCAGCGCCTCGTCGCCGCTCGCGGCGACGAGCACCCGATAACCGGCACGGCCCAGCACCTTCGCCACCAGAAACCGGACCTGTTCCTGGTCCTCGGCCACGAGGATCGTGCCGGCCCCGGTTTGCCCTGCCACGACGGGAGGCTCCGGCGCCGCGCCAGCGCACTGGCTCGCGTCGAGCCGCGGGAAATAAAGCGAGAAGGTCGAGCCCTGCCCCGGCTGGCTGTGCACCAGGATCTGCCCGCCGTGCTGTTGCACGATGCCATAGACCGAAGCCAGCCCCAACCCCGTGCCCTTCCCCTGCTCCTTGGTCGTGAAGAAGGGCTCGAAGATCCGCGCCACCGTCGCCGCATCCATGCCGGTCCCGGTATCCTTGACGCACATCCGGACCAGCGGGCCGTCCGGCAGGCCGGGATCGGCGCCGCCGGGCGGCAACGCCGCGGTGGCGAGCACCAGGGTGCCGCCCTGCGGCATGGCATCCTGGGCGTTGACCACCAGATTCATCAGCACCTGCTCGATCTGGCCGACATCGGCCGCGATCGTCGCCGGCTGCGGCGCCAGTTCGAGCCGCAGGGCGATGTCCTCGCGCAGCACGCGCCGCAGCATGCGCTCGAAACCGCGGATGGTCCCGTTGAGGTCGAGCGGGCGCAGTTCGAAGGTCTGGCGCCGCGCAAAGGCGAGCAACTGGCGCACCAGATCGCGGGCCCGCTCCGCCGAGCGCACGATCTCGCCCAAGTCCACGCGGCGCTCGTCGTCGCCCGGCAGATCGTCGCGCAGCATCACGGCGTAGCTCAGGATCGGAGTCAGCATGTTGTTGAAGTCGTGCGCCACGCCGCCGGCGAGCCGGCCGATGGACTCCATCCGGTACAGCTGCGCCAGCTCCGCCTCGAGCCGGCGGCGCTCGGCCTCGGCCTGTTTGCGCTCCGTGATGTCGCGCACGACGGCCACGACGACCTCATGCCCGCCCCAGAAGGAGGGATGCAGGGAGACCTCCACCTCGAACTCCGTGCCATCGAGCGGCCGCCGCGCCCGCAACTCGAACAGCTGGTCCTTGCCCGTGTGGCGCAGCTCCTCCAGCAGCAGCGGCAGCCGCTCGCGCCCCGCCTCCGCGCTCGTGTAGTCGGCCACGGTGAACTGGAGGGCTCGCTCCCGCGGCACGCCGAAAAGCGCCAGCATCGGGTCGTTCACCTCGTCGATCGTGCCGTCGTAGCGGTGGATGAAGATCGCGTCGTGCGTGCTGTTGAAGACGGCGCGCAGCTTCTCCTCGGAGTCCTTCAGCTCGGCGAGCCGCCGTTGCAGCTCCGGATAGTAGCTCTTGCGGGAGGACTGCTCGCCCAGCCCGATGATGCTCTCGCGCCACTGCGTCCACCGATTCCCGACGCCGGTGCTGTCCTCGGGCTGGTGCATGGTCTCAGAGCGCCAGCCCGAGGATCGTCTCCAGGTCGCCGACCGAGGGGCGCCGCGGGTTCGTGGCGTTGCACGGGTCGTTGATCGCCTTGCGGGCCAGCACGGGGATCTCCGCCGCCGTCAGCCCGCGCTCCCCCAACCCGCCGCCGATGCCGAGCGCGCACCGCAGCGCCCGCAGATGGTCGCACAGGCGCCGCCGGACCTCCGCCTCGGACAGCCCGCGGCAATCCAGACCGAGCACCTCGCCGACGCGCCGGTAGCGCGCGGCGGCGGCGGGGAAGTTGTAGTCGACCACGTGTGACAGGAGGAGCGCGTTGCACTCGCCATGGGGCAGATCGAGGTAACCGCCGAGGCTGTGCGCCAGCGCGTGCACGCAACCCAGGCTGGCGTTGGAGAACGCCAGCCCCGCCTCGAGGCTGGCGAGCATCACCCCGCCGCGCGCCTCCAGGTCGTCCGCCTGTCGCACCGCCGCGGCCAGGTGCGCGCGCAACAGCCGCAACGCCTCCATGGCATGGACATCCGTGAGCGGGCTGGCGGCATTGGAGACCAGGGCCTCGATGGCGTGGACCATCGCATCCACGCCGGTCGCCGCGGTGGTGGCGGCGCCGAGGGTGGAGAGCGTCACGGGATCGACCAGCGACACGTCGGGCACGAGGGCCTTGCTGACGATGGCGATCTTCACGCGCTCCTTGGCGTTGTTGATGATCGCGAACTGCGACACATCGGCCGAGGTGCCGCAGGTGGTCGGCACGCACAGCAGGGGCGGCATGGGCACCGGCACGCGGTCGATGCCCTCGTAGTCGAGGATGTGGCCACCGTTGCTCGCAACGATGCCGATCCCCTTGGCTGCATCCATCGCGCTGCCACCGCCCACGGCGACGAGGAAGTCGCTGCCGCTGCGCCGGAACGCCTCCACGCCGGCCATCACCTCGTGATCGCGGGGGTTGGGGGTGATGCCGGAGAACACGGACACCTCGATGTGCTCGTCCCGCAACCCGGCCGCCGCCTCCTCGGCCCAACCGGCGCGCAACACGCCGGGATCGGTGACGAGGAGCGCGCGGGTGGCGCCGAGATTGTGCGCGTAGCGCCCGACAAAGCGCCGGGCATCGCTGCCGAAAACGAACTCGGGGGCGACGAACTTCCGCAATTCCCACGTAGTGGCAGGGGGCATGATCGACGAAAGGTTGGCGGTGAAAGTCGGCGGAAGGCCGAGGCTGTCAATCGGCCCACCCGCAGTCGCCCGCCCCGTTTCCCGCGACGCACACCCGGGCGCCGCCCTCCGCTCAGTCCACGTCGACGGCGCGGCCGCCCTCGCGTTTGTCGTAGCTGCGGAAGGCGAACATCGTCTCGCTGTCGATGATTCCGTCGGTCTTCAGGAGTTGGTCGGTGATCACGCACTCGATCTTGTCGAGCTGCGCGCAGCGGATCATCACCAGCAGATCGTAGCGTCCGGATACCGAGTAGACTTCCGAGATGTCGGGCATCTCGAGCAGACGCTCGGCAATACCGGTGACGCGCTGGTGGTCGGTCTTGAGGAGAACAATGGCCGTGGGCATGGCGGGAAGTATGGGGAATCGGTGGCGCTCGGCGATCCCGGAGCGGCGCAACAGCGTGCAAAAGTTCGGTCCGTGCGGGCGGCAGTCGGCTTCCCTCGGGCGGGACCTCAGGCCTGCCCCGGCGCCGGCTCGCGGCGCGACGCTTCGGCCGCGGTCGCCGGCGCCGGCGCGCCGGCCGCCTCGTCGAGGCGACAGAGAAAATCGATACGACCGGGACAGACCGACAGGAGCAGCCGCTTCTCGCCATAGGCGGCGACGGCGAGGAACTGCTTGCTGCCCAGCGGGCGGGTCTCCTCGAGCACGAGCCGCTGGTGCACCTCCGCCCCAGGGCGGCGGCCCATCTGACCGCGGCGGAGCAGGTAGAAGCCGGCGCCGCCGAGCACCGCCGCCACGCCCAGCGCGCCCCAGACCGGGAACGGTTCGGCAGCCGCGCGCTGCTGGCGCGCCTCGGGCGAGTTGCGCGGGTAGATCATGTCCTCGGCCCCGAGCGAGGCGGGCGTGCTCTCGGCGGCCGAAACCACCGGCGCCCCCACGGCACACGCCAGCGCAAGGACGAACAACAGGGAGCGAAAGCGTGGCGCCATGGGAAGGGTCAGCGGGCGGCGCCCACCAGTTCGGTGATCTTGATACCGAAGTTGTCCTCGACGACGACAACCTCGCCGAAGGCGATGAGCTTGTCGTTGACGTAGAGGCCGACCGGGTCGTTGGCCAGCTGGTTGAGCTGGATGACGGAGCCGGGCTGCAGCTCCATGACCTCGCGCATCGGCAGCTGGCTGCTGCCGAGCTGGACGGTGATCTTCACTTTGACGTCGAGGAGGATGTCGAGATTCCGGTCTTCCATGGGGAAAGGGGGTCAGCGTTTCTTGGCGGTTTCCTGGGCTTCGATTCGTCCGGTCAGTTCGACGGCGACCTTGCCGTTCTCCTGGCCGGCGCGGCCGGTGAACTTCGCCGTGCCGGCGAGCGAGACCCGGGTCTTGTCGATGATGTCGCGGGGCAGCTCGATCACGTCGCCCACGCGCAACTGCGAGATCTCGCGGGCGGTGAGTTCGAAGGCCTCCCACTCGGCACGGACCGGCACGGTGATGCCATCGTAGGAGGCGAGCCAAGCGGCCTTGCGTTCGATCTGCGAGATCTCGGTCTCCTTCTGGCGACGGGCCTGCATCTTCTTCACCACCGGCTCGATGGTGTAGTACGGCACACCGATCTGGATCTGCTCGGAGCAATCGCCCAGCGACGCCTCGAGCGCGAGCACGAGCACGATGGCGTTCTTGGGCGAGGTCTGGAGGAAGCGACCGCTGTTTTCGTGACCGATGATGAGCGGGCGCAGCTCCTGCTCGGCCCGCCACTGGTTGCACCACTCCTCGAGCAGGATCATCAGCACGTCCTCGATCAGCGCCACCTCGATCTCGGTGAGGTAGCGCTCCACCTTGATGGAGTGGCCGCGGCCGCCGAGCATGCGGTCGGCGATGGTCAGCGCGAGGCGGGGATTGACGTCGATGATGCCCATGCCGAGCAGCGGCTCGGCCTTGAACAGCGAGATGTGGGTCGGGCTCGGCAGGCTCTCGGTGAACTTCTCGTAGGTCACCGTCGTCAACCGCGCCATCTTCAGCGAGAGCTCCATGCGCAGGAACAGCGAGAGGCGCGCGGAGAGGTAGCGGATGAAGTCCTCGTGGAGCATGCGCAACCGCCGCAGCTCGACTTCGGTGAGGAAGACGGGGTTGCGGAAGTCGTACGCATCGATCTTCAGCCCCTCGAGCGTCGTGAACTGCACGCCGTCGTGACGAAAGACCTTATACTCCGGCGCCTTCAGGGTGTCGGCCAACAACCGGTCGATCTCGGACTGGTCGAGAATCTCGGAGGGTTTCTTGGGATCGTCGGACACGGGGAAAGACGCGGACGGTGGAAGGTGGGAGCCGCGCGGGTGCGGCTACTGGACGACGAACTCAGAGAAGAAGATCTGCTCCACGGCGCGCACCCCGAGCACCTCGTTGTAGGCGGCGATGAGCCGGGCGCGGATGAGGTTGCGCGAGCCCACCTCCTCGAGGTCGGCCAAAGTCAGGGAGCCGAGCGTGTTGAGCGTGGCATCAAGCAGCTGGGGCTGCCGCTCCTCGAAGAGCCCGCGGAGATTCTCCCGGCCGGTGACGAGGAACGATGTCTTCAGGTAGCGGGTACCCATGGTGCCCGCGAGGTTCACCACGACATTCTCGAACTTGTAGCCCTCGGCGCTCGCCGCCTCCCCGCCGCCATGGCCGGCCTTCTTCGCCTCCGGCTTCTTGGCTTCCGGCTTGGCCGCCGCGGTGCCGGCGGCCGCCGGAGCCGCGGCCCCGTGTTCGCCGGCCGGTGCGGCCGGGATGGCGGCCGCGAGCTGCTGCTTCATCCGGGGCAAGAGCACGAACTCGGCGACCACCCAGGAGATGACCGGAGCCAGCACCAGGGCGATGATCAGGGGGATGAAGCCCGCGATGCCGCCGCCTTTCGGCGCGGCTGCATCGGTCGCCGGGGCGGCGGCCGGAGCCTCGGGTTTCTCGCTTTTTTCGGCGGCCATGGCGAAGGACGGTTACCGCTTCAGGTTGACGATGTCCTGGAGGATCTCGTCGGAGGTGGTGATCAGCTTCGAGGCGGCCTGGAAGGCGCGCTGCGTGGTGATCATGTTGGCGAACTCGTTGGTCAGGTCGACGTTCGACATCTCGATCGATCCCGAGATGATGCGCCCGTTGCCGTTCTGGGCGGCGGCGAGCGAACGATACGCCGACGGCGCATAACTGATCGTGAAGGCGGAGGTGGCGTCGGGCGCCCCGGTTGTGGCCCAGTCCGCCGGATCGGCCTCGAAGGCCTGGAGCGTGAGCGTGTTGGCGGTGTTAGCGGTGATTCGGTACGTGCCGGCGCCAGCGCCGGTCAGCGTGATCACGCCGCCGGTCAGCGTGTCCGGGGTCAACGGGACCGTAGTGGTGATCGTGCGGGTCAGGGGGTCCACCGCGGTGATGCTGCCGGCGGCACCGGTCGGGCCCGCCGCGATCGTCGGATCGATCTGGGCCGAGAGCGCTCCCGGCGCACGCGACGCCGGCCAGGCCTCGGTCGGCCCGGCGTCGGCGATGCCGCTGAAGAGATTGTCGCCCTCCTTCACAAGAGCGCCGGTGTCCTGAAAGCGCTGGAGCAGAACCTTGCCGCGGACCATCGAGGTGCCGTCGCTGAGGAAGATGTTCACGTTGCCGCCCTGATCGATCTGGAAGGTCTCCATGCGCGGGGCGGTCGGATCGCTGTTGCGGTAGTCAATCCGGATGTCGCGCAGGTTGGCGTAGTCGAGGTCGTAATCGACGGTGAACTCGCCGTCGGGCACGCCGTTGCTGTCCGCATCGATGTTGTCCGCCGTCAGGCCCAGTCCCTGTACCCGGAAGCCGGAGTTGGTGACGAGGTAGCCCTGGTCGTCCACGCGGAAGTCGCCGGCGCGGGTCACGTACTCGAGGCCCTGCAGGGTGTCGCGCACCCGGAAGAAGCCCTCGCCCGAGATGCCCAGGTCGGAGAGGCCGCCGGTGGTCTGCAGGGAGCCCTGCGCGAAGCCGGTCTTGATCGTGGCGATCTTCGAGCCCGTGCCGATCTGCTGGGTGATGCTGTTCGACCCCAGGCCGGTGTTGCCGGTGCCGCGCTGCAGCGTGTTCGAGAAGGTGTCCTGGAAACGGGTCGTGGCCCCTTTGAAGCCCACGGTGTTGATGTTGGAGATGTTGTTGCCGATGACTTCGATGCCTTTGACGAACGAAGACATCGCCTGCACGCCGGAGGTCAGTGAGCCGATCATGGTGTTTCCTCTGTTTGGGGGTTGGTTTGCGATAAATGGTTCCGGTCAGGCGGTGGTGGAACTCTTGGCCGCCTGGACCGCCGTGACCTGGGAGAAGGGGTAGACCTTGCCGCCGATGGTGATCGTCGGGTTGCCCTCCGCATCGGAGCCGAACGCGGTCACGACGCCCTTGGTGCTGACCTTGACGGCGAGCGGCGCCCCGGAAGCGGTGGTCGTCGACGCATCCTGGGTCACGGTGACGACGCGTCCCATCAGGCCGGAGGCCGTGCCGAAGTCGGTGTCGCCCACCGTCTCGCCCGCGGCGGCCTCGGCCGCCGAGGTGCTGATGCCGGTGACATCGGCCGGGCTGTAGGTCCTGTCGCCGATCCGGATCACCGAGACCCCGTCGTCGTTGTAGCCGACGGAAGTGACCTGACCCGAGGTCCTGACCGTCTCGGTCACGGTGGAGCCGTCGGCCGTCTTGCTGACGCTGTCGGTGGAGACGGTCACGTATTTGCCGAGCATGTTCTGGGCGCTGGCGAAGTCCTGGGTGACGATGAACGACTTGAGGGAGGTCACCAGGTCGCCCATCTGTTCGACCGAGGAGAACGTCGCCATCTGGGAGATGGAATCGAGGTCGCTCGACGGGCTCAGCGGGTCCTGGTTGGCCAGCTGCGTGGACAGCAGTTTCAGGAAATCGCTCTGGTCGAGCGTCTTCTTCGTCTGCCGATCGAAGCCGGCCAGCTTGGCGAGCTCGGCGGCCTTCGTGGGGTCGCTGGCGGTGGGAAGCGGGGAAACACCGGATACAGTGCTCATGGTGAAAGGTCAGGCCCAGGCGCGAAGATTGGTGACGCCGGCCGCCGGCCGCGGGAGCGGGACGGTCCGATCCGCGGACTGTGGGCCGGAGGCGTGGGTGGGGGCGGGACGGGCGGCGGCCGACGAAGGCGCCGAGGCGGGGCCGGAGGCGCCGGCGAGCGCGAAGTCCCGCTCCTGCCCCCGCGAGGAATGCCGCTGCTGCGCAAAAGAGGATCCATCCTGCGCGGACGACTGGTGGTCCGGGCGCTCGTGGTGCTCGAAGCTGGGCTGGTCGAACTTCAGGCCCTTCTCCGCCAGCCGCGGCGCCGCCAGCGCCCACTCGCGGGAGAGCGCCTGCTGCAGCTCCGCACTCTCGGAGACGAACCGCGCATGCACGACGCCGTCGTGCCACCGCAGATTCACGCGCAGGCTCTCGTCGTCGGAAGTCCGCACCTGGAAATCCATCTGGTTGCGGCCGGTCTCGCGGGCGCGCGCAGCGACCTCCTGCAACTGGCGGATCGTCTCCGCCGCCACCGAACGGGCCGGGCCCGCATCCGCCACCGCCCGCGCCGTGCCGGCAGCCGCGGATTCGGCCACCGCACCGACGGTGGCGACCACCGGCTCGTCGGACGAGAGCGCGTGGGTGGCAGGCGGCAATTCCGTGGCGTTGGCAGGCATGGGTTGGGACTCTTTCGCAACGTCCGTGCCAAGCCGGGCGCCCTGCCCCCCTACTCCCTGTCGACCAACGTTTAGAAAGTTTCGCTGTCCGTTGCGCCCGGCATCGACCGCGGCATCGGCCACGCCGTGCACGCGCCGAGCGGCAGGATTTTCCGGCGAGAGGCGGGTGGCGCCATCCGCCACTGTGGCCGAGTCGGTCTTCACCGGGCTCTCCGGCGCGCCTCGCTCCGAACCACGCGACTTCGCGACCGCAACAGTCCCGGCCGGCAAAGCCACCTCCGGCGCAACCTCGGTCGTTCCGGCAACCGCCCGCGCGGAGGCCGCGCTCGGGATCACCGGCGACGAGGTTGTCGTCGCGCCAGGCGCGCGCCCCGTTGTTTCCTCCCCGGCGGCCCCCGCCGGGGACGTGGCCAGGTTCTTCCCGCCGGGCTGCGGCGCCGTCTGGGCGAACGGAGTCTCCGCGCCGGCCGACAACTGCGTCATATCCGCCGCGATACTCCCGCTGCTCGGGCGGGCGGTCTCACACAGGACCTGGGCCAAGGTTCGCGTCGCCACCACCGGCGCAGCCGGCGCCTTCGGAGCGGCCGGCGCAGACTCCCGGCGCCCGGCCGTCGGTGCGAAGGCCACACCCGCCGGCACCTCGGCGAACGCACGACTGGCGGCGGCGCGGGGAACCGGCATCTCGGGAGCCGGCGAACCCGGCTTCGGCCCACCTTCCAAGGCGTCATTGGTCATCGGCGACGGCACCGGCACCGCCGCCGCGCCCATCTCACCGGACTTGGGATTCGGAGACAGCTCACGCACCAAGGGTGACACGGCGGCAGCCCGGCCGGGTTCCGTCGCCGCCGTCCGGCCGTCGGCGTTCGTCCCGGCGGCGGGCGCCTCCCCGTCCCCCACGCTTGCGCCGGTGGGGCCGTCGGGCGCGCCGGTTGCGCCCGCGGCCGCACCGGTTGTGGGC
>JAEWNN010000109.1 GCA_023457035.1 Verrucomicrobiota bacterium | reverse complement strand
GCTCGGTGCCGGAGCCGCGCACGGCGTAGTTGAAGCCGTTGGCCAGCGTCACGATGTAGAGGTCCTGCGCGGGGATCAGCTCGCCGTCGGCGTCCTTGATCTTCTCGCGGCCGAAGTCGCGGAACTTCGTGACCTTGAGCTTGCCGAAGGTCTTCGGCGGCGACTTGCGGTAAGAGGCGAGGATCCGGGCGATCTTCGCGGCGCCGGCGGCGCCCTCGTAGTAGATGTTGCCGACGGTTTCGGTGTAGAAGCCGAACTTGAGGTAGATGCCGTCGAGGTACTGCGTGATGCTCTTGCCGGCCTTCTTGGCGGCGGCGGCGAGCTCGCAGAAGATGAGGCAGGCGGCGTTGCCGTCCTTGTCGCGCACGGTGTCGGTCGCGAGGTAGCCGTAGCTCTCCTCGCCGCCGAAGACGTAGAACGTGCTGTATTCAAGGAGCAGCTCCGCCCGGATCTCCGGCGCGGTGGCGTCGTAGTCGAGCGCGACGCCTTCGACCTCGAACAGCTTCGCCTTCATCTGCGCCTCGTAACCGGCGATCTTGGCGCCGATCCATTTGAAGCCGGTGAGGGTGTTGATGACCTTCAGGCCGTGCGCCTTGCCGATGGCGTCCTGCAGTTGCGAGGTGACGAAGGTCTTGATGAGCGCGGCGCGCTTGGTGCCCTTCTTCGGGAGCACCCCGAGCTTCTTCATCGCCGAGATGCGGTACTCGGCCAGCAGCGCGCCGATCTGGTTGCCGGTGAGCAGCACCATCTCGCCCTTGGCGTCGCGCACGGCGACGCCCATGCGGTCGCAGTCCGGATCGGTCGCCATGACGACGTCCGCCTTCGTCTTCTTCGCGAGCTCGACGGCCATCGCGAGCGTGGGCGCGTTCTCGGGATTGGGCGACTTCACCGTCGGGAAGCGCGGGTCGAACTCGAGCTGCTCCGGCACCGCGGAGACCTTCACGCCGAAGCGCCGAAGCAACGGCAGTGTCGCCACCGCTCCGGTACCGTGCACGTTGGTGAACACGACCTTGAGCTTCGAGCCCTTGAAGATGTCGGGGTCGATCACCGCGGCGGCGGCGGCCTCGAGGTAGGCGCTGTCGGCGCCGGCGCCGAGGGTGATGACGGCATCCAGTTTCTTCGTGAAGAACTTGGCCACCTCGTCCCAGGCGACCTCGTCGACCTGGCCGATGATGCCCTTGTCGTGCGGCGGCACGACCTGGCCGCCGTCGGAGAAGTAGACCTTGTAGCCGTTGTCGTGGGGCGGGTTGTGGCTGGCGGTGATGACGATGCCCGCCGAAGCCTTGAGGTGACGCACCGAGAAGCTCAACTGCGGCGTGGAGCGCGGGCCGTCGAAGATGAAGGCCTGGCCGCCGAGCTGGCTCCAGGTCGAGGCGGCGAGCTCGCAGAAGTGGCGCGAGAAGTGGCGCACGTCGTGCGCGATCACGAGGCGTGGGAGATCGTAGCTGCCGGCGGTGCAGAGGTACTGGCGCGTGTAGCGGAAGAGACCGATCGTGGCGCGCACGACGGTGAAGTCGTTGAGCACGTTGCAGCCGACAGCCGGATGCTCGGGCGAACCCTGCGCGCTGAGCGTGCCGATCTCGGCGGCCGCGGTGGCCTTGCCGATCGTGCGGCCGCGCATGCCGCCGGTGCCGAACTCAAGCGTGCGGTAGAAGCGGTCGTTGAGCTCGGGCCATTGCTCCTGGGCGACGAGTTCCTCGATGGCGGCGCGCGCCCAGTCGGGCAGGAACGTGCCCCCCAGCCAGTCGCGGAGGTTCTGCGCAGTGCTGGGGAGGATCTGGCCGGCCTGCTCGGCCGCGGCGATGGAGTCGATCGTGCTCATGGTTTTCGGCGATTTCGTTTTTCCGGGGGAAGTGGTGGCATCGCCGAGCACGAGGCCGGCGGCGATGGCGGGCTTGGTTTTCAACGCGGCCCAGGCGGCGCGGAAGCTCGGCTCGTCGTCGCCAAACAGCGGCGACACCTCGAGCGCGAACGGCGGCAGGCCCGTCGCGTCGGCGGGCACCTGGGCGCCGGCGGCGCGCAGCCAGCGGGCGAACTGCCGGAGCTGGTCGTCGCGGCAGGTCTGGGGCGAATCGACGCCCTCGGCGTTCTTGACCGGGCTGAAATCGTCGCCGCGCGGCGCCTCGATGGTGACGGCGTTCTTGGCAAACGGCAGCGCGTCGAAGACGAACATCTCGAACTTCACGCCGTTGGCCTTCGCGGGCTTCACGGGCGTGCCCGCGGCGTCGATGCACGGGATCTTCTTGTCGGCGCGGTGGAACGGCAGGGCGTCGTCGCCCTTCGCCATGCGCTCGATGAACGAGCGGCTGAAGACGTGGATCGCGACCGAGCCGGCGATGAAGCGCAGGCGGCCGGTGGCGCTGTCGACCTCGCGCTGGAGCTCCATCGGCAGGTCGCTGTACTCGACCACGAGCAGCTTGCCGCGCTGGCGGCAGAAGTGGCCGACCTTCTCCTCGGGATACGCCTTCGGGATCATCTTGCTCGACATCTCGGCGCCGGCGCGGAGATGGAAGCCGACGAACGTCGGGTCGACGCAGCGCACCAGCGGGTTGTCGACCTGGAAGTAGCTGAGCACATCGATGCCCTCGCGGCGCATGATCTCCAGCGCACCGCTACGGTCGAGCGCGCGCAGCGAGCCGCCGTGGCCGTCGGGGCTCATCGCGATCGACGATTTCGTTTCGAGGATGATCTTGCCGTCGGAATCCACCGCCGGCATGCGGCCCTGGCGGAAGAAGTGCACACGGTCGGCGCCGAGGCCGAAGAAGTTGTTCTCGACGAAGAACGCTTCGGTCGCCGCGTGGTTCGCGTGGCTGGTCATGATGAACCAGTGCAACGGCTTCCCGTAGCGGCGACCGGCAGCGAGGATCTTCTCGGCGAAGACTTGAAAGAGCGATTTCTGGAGGACCGGCGTGACCTTGAAGGTCCCCTTGGGGCCATCGTAGCCGAGGCGCGTCCCCTGCCCGCCCGCGACAACGAACGCCGCCACGCGCCCGGCGCGCAGCGCCTCCTCGCCGAGGCGGCGGGCCTCGGCCCACTCGGCGGCGTTGCCCCCGTTCTCGGGCAGCGGCGCATACGGCGCCGGTTCGAGGTCGGTGAGGTCGACCGCGGCGCCCGTGTTGCTGCGCACAAGCGTGGCGGTGAGGCGCGCGATCTCGGCGAGATCGATCTCGGCCGCCTGCGCGGCGAGTTGCTCCCGGTCGGCGGCGGAAAGTTCGTTCCAGAAACGGAAGACGTGGCCTTGGCCTGCCTGGTTGAAGGACTCGATCAACTGCGCGGTTTCCATGGGAGGGGGGAGGCGGCAAGCCTCGCCAAGGCCCCCGACCGCGCAACGGCAAAGTGGCACGACGCCGAGGTGTGACATGAGCGGGATCGATGGCGGGCACTACGTGTGCGCGGTCCTTCAGGCCGTACCGGCAAACGCCGCCCAGCAGGGCCCAACGCGAGCTCTGAGCGGGACGGTTCAGGCTACAGCACTATATCACGTGCGGAGACTAGCGGGCCCCGCCCACCGCAGCCGCGTGGGCGGGGCCGGGCCGCAGTAGCACGCGACCATACAAGTTCGTAGCACAGCACACAAAATCCTGTTCCGACCGAAACAGAGTTTCGTGTGCTCGCCCTAGCTCCGCTTCGCCACGCTCGAACGAGTTCCGCGGGCCGACCCACCCGCCCGAACGAACGCCTCCCGAGTATCGAAACCCTCAACCTCGCACTGAGAGCACGCCTCATTCCGGGCAAAAGATCGGCAGAATTGCGTTGAGCAACCACTCCTCAGCTACGCACCATTTCTGCCCCAACCTTGGCCCACCGAGCGACTCTTCGCCGCGTCGCCGCCCATGACCCGCTCCCCAGCCCCACCGGAAAGCATCTCCAGACCAACGTCTCCGAAACCGCGGGGCAGTGGGCGTAGCTCAAGGTCGTCCTTCTGGCGCACCGGGGCGCTGCTGCTGGCCTCCGCGTTACCAGCCTTCGGCGCCACGCCATCGATCGAGACGAGGATCAAGCGCGAGGACCGGCGCACACTGCAGCAGGACGCGTTGATCGTGATTCAACTGCTACAGGGCTACCACTACTCCAGCCGACCGTTTCACGAGCTCGAAACTCCCGAGTTCCTCGACCGCTATCTCGAACGTCTCGATCCCGACCATCTCTTCCTGACGGCAAACGACGTCGCCTTCATCCACCGTCGCTTCGATCGCAACTTGAAGGCCGTCTACCTGTTTTCCGGCGACCTGCACCCGGCCTTCGAGATCTACGATCTGTTCACCGCCCGCGCACTCGCGCGCTGCGACTGGGTGGACGCACGGCTCCAGCAGCCGATCGACCTCGAACGCCCCGGCGAACTCGCACTCGACCGGCGCAAGGCCGCGTGGCCGGCCAATGACCCAGCCGCCGACGCGTTGTGGGAACAGTGGCTCCAACTGCAAGTGGGCGGCGAGATTCTCGACGGCCGCAGCCCCGAACGCGCCGCCGACCTGATACGCGAACGCAACGACCGTGCCCGTGCCCGCATCGCGGGCGCCGACCCGCTCGTAGTGCGCGAACAGTTTCTCAACTGTCTGCTCGAGTTCTTCGATCCCCACAGCGGCTACTTCGCCCGCGCGACCGCCGACGAGTTCAACATCGAGATGGCCGGCGCCGTCGCCGGAATCGGGATCGACCTGAAGGTGGCCGATGGCCGGTTCTTCGTGCAATCCGTGTATCCGGGAGGTCCGTGCGACTTGCTCGGCACCGTCAATCCCGACGACGAGCTCCTCTCGATCGCCGAGGAGAACGCCCCGGCGCAACCCCTCGCCGGCCTGCGCCTGCGCGAGGTCGTGCGCCTCGCCCGCGGCCCGGCGGGAAGCAAGGTGACCATCACGCTGCGCCCCGCCGGGCCGGCCGGTGCGCCGCAATCCATCGCGTTGACGCGCGCGCGCGTCGATCTCCCGGCCAATCACGCCAGCGGATTTGTTGTCTTCGTCCCGTCCGCGCACGGAGCCACTCCCATCGGCCTCATCCGACTCCCGGCGTTCTATGGCAGCCAGCTCGCCGAAGGAACGGACACCAGCATGGCCGAGGAAGTCCGTGAGCTGTTGAAGAAGCTCACCGAGCGAGGCGCCCGCGGCATCGTCATCGACCTCCGCGAAAACGGCGGCGGGCTCATGCATGAGGCCGCCAAACTCGCCGGGCTTTTTCTCGAAGGAGGCCCGGTCGTTCACGCCCAAGGCACCGACGCCCGCGCCGAGACATTGCGCGACGACGATACCTCGGCCGTCTTCGCCGGACCGCTGATCGTGCTCACCTCACGCCAAAGCGCCTCGGCCAGCGAGGCCTTCGCCGGTGCCATGCAATGCTACCGCCGCGCGCTGGTGGTCGGAGCCGAAACCACCTTCGGCAAAGGCACCGCCCAATCCTACATCGACGTGCGTGATCTCACCAATGTCTCCCCCGCGCTCAAACAGCTGGGCGGAGTCGCCCGAGTCACCCGTCAGCTCTACTACCTGCCCGACGGACGCTCCCCTCAGCTCACCGGCATCCTGTCCGACATCTCGTTGCCGGGCTACAGCTTCCCCGGCCAGCAGACCGAGGACCAGCTGCCACACGCCCTGCCGGCCGCATCGATTCCACCCCCGGAGCCGATACCCGGCCCCGCCCCCGCGCTCGCCCGTCTCACGCCCGAGTTGCTCGAGTCGCTTCGGACCCGCACCGCCGGGCGCCTGGCCGGCCTTCCGGAGTTCGCCCTCCGCCAGCGCTTGATCGCCCACTACACCGAACTCTGGAGTAACACCGCCATCGCGCTGCCGCTCGCGGAACGTCGCCGACAGGCCGCCGGCCAGCAGGAGCGTCTCAATACGCTGCGCCTCGAGCAGCGGCAACTCGGCGCCCAACTCGCGTTCCCCCATGAACGGGTCGACCTCGCGATCGTCGCAGCGGCTCGCGAGGCCCACCAGCAGGCCCTTCGCGGCCGGCACCTCGGCGACGGTGCGCCCTGCACAAACCGATATGATCGCGGCGTTTTCTACTATCCGGACCCCGCAGACGGGAGAATCAACGCCATCCCCGTCTCCGCGCTGGATCTGGAGGACTGCCGCGCCGCCGCCGCCACGCTCGCTGAAGCTTGGAGCACCGCCACCGGAGCCGCGCTCGATCCGGCCCGGGTACGGGCCATTCTCGCCGATCTGGCACACCGACGTGAATACCCAGATCCTGCCGCGGACATCCCCACTTTGTTCCGCAGCCATCTCGCCGGTCCGCTCGATGAGCCCGTGCTCGCCGCCGGCCTCACCGCGTTCTTCCGCGCCGCGATCGAAAACGATGGCGATCTGCTCCGCGCCCTGCCGCAGCTCAACGTCCCCCTCCGGGAAAGCCTCCGCCTCGCCGCCGACTGGGCGGAGTTCGCGCCCGCCGCCATCAACCCGTCGACCCAGATCGTTGCCGCGAATAACCCCGGCGCGGAATCTGCCTCCGTCCCGCCTGCCCAGCCCTGATCCACGACCATGCGCACCGCCCTCGCCTGCTGTCTCGCCCTCTCTCCGCTTGGCGCCCTCGACGCCGCCCCCACTACGCCGGCCGCCGCCATCACGACGACCGCTCCCGCCCAACCCGCCACGGTCGCAACCCCCGCAGCCGACGCCTATTGGCAGGCGCTCAAACTGCTCCGAGACGGCAAGGCGGCCGACTGGCCGCGCGCCCGCGCCCTGCTCAAACAAGGCACCGACGCCGAGTATCCTCCCGCGCTGAACTTCGTCGCTCTCTGCCATCTGAACAGGCAGCACGGATACGGGCGGGACAAGAGTCGGGCCGCCAACTTCTTCCGGCTCGCCGCCGAGCAGGGCAACGCCAACGCCCGCCTCTTCCTCGGCCGCTGTTACGCGCAGGGAGTCGGCGTGCGGCGGGATCGCGCGCAGGCGATCGCCTGGTTCTCCGCCGTACTCGCCCCGGAGTCCGATTTTTCCGTCCCGGTTCCGCCCGCGGACTTCTTCCCGCCCGCCTCCGGCACCGCGGCACCAGCCGGTCCCAGCACGCTCTCCGGTCCGCTTCCTGTCGATCCCGCCGACCAGATTCGTGCCGCCGCGCATCTGGCGCTCGGCCAACTCTATGCGATCGGGAAGAAACCTACCGAGGCGCAGGACCACCTCGTCAAGGCCGCCACGATGGGAGCCAATCACAACGCCGGCCTCTACGACGCCGCCATCCTGGCGGCGGTCAACTTCGCCTTCGGACAGGGCGTGCCCCGCGACATGAAGCGAGCCGACGAAATGCTCGCCCTGAGCAAGAAGCTCATCCGCCGCAACGTTCTCTATGTGACCCACAACATGGTGGAGCAGAAGCTTGTCGACGACTTCGCCCAAGCCGACGTCGAGGAGGACGCTGCCGCCGAGACCGACAAGATCGAGACGCAACTCCAAGTCGCCATCGCCGGCTCGTTTGCCGATCCGAAGTCGAAGAGTTACGACCCCAAGGAAGCCGCGAAGTGGTATGAGCTGGCGGCCGAGAAGAACGAGGAGTGGGCGATGCTCTCACTTGCGTTTCTCCACCAGGAGGGCCGGCTCGGTCCGCCCGACCCGACCAAAGCATTCGAGTGGTTCAAACAGGCCGCCGAGAAGGGCGACCACAACCTCGGCTGGGCCAACCTCTCGATCTGCTACGAGCGCGGGCTGGGCACCCCCGCCGACCACGCGAAGGCGGCGGAGATCTGGCAGAAGTATCGCGAGAAGAACATCGTCTGCCACCTTGGCACCATCGGCCAGTGCCCCACCGCCCCGCTGACTTACGAGGACGAATTGGAGCTGAACAAGGTCTGGGCCGAGAAGAAGGAGGACGCCCACGCGCAGTATCTGCTCGGAGTCCGCTACCTCCGAGGCTGGGGCGTCGACGCCAACCTGAAGACCGCCGCCCGCTGGTTCCAACGCGCCGCCAAGTCCAACCACGGAGCTGCCCTCCACCGCTTGGGACTGCTCTATCGCGACAATGGGAAGCTCCTCGGATGCGACACCCTTGCAGAGGCAAAGAAGAAGTCGTTCGAGTATTGCACCAGATCCGCCGCCACCAACGACGCCGACGGGCTCTTTCTCCTCGGCTATGCCTACAGCGAAGGCGTCGGATGCAAGCCGGACGAGGACAAGGCAATCGACGCCTATCAACGCTGTCTCGCCCTCAAGCCGAAGTATCCTGGAGCCCACAACAACATCGCGAACATCTACCAAGCGCGCTACTTCCGGGCCCCGAAGGGTTCCGATGAGAAGGAGAAGCTGCGGCGGTTGACCTACGAGTACTTCTACAAGGGAGATGCGTTGAAGGACGACTATGCCGCGTTCAACCTCGGAATACTCGCCTACCGGGGCCGCCTACAAGACAAGGATCTCCGGGCCGCCTACAGTCACTTCGAGAACGCCGCCGCCCGCGGCTACCCGGCCGGCGAAGCCCACCTCCTGTTGGGACGAATGTTGGAGAACGGTGAAGGCGTCCCCGCCTCGCTCCGCGAGGCCGCCTACCACTACCGCCTTGCCGCCCTCGCCGACAACCAGGACGCCCTCGTCAGCCTCTGCGAGATCTACATCACCAAGCCCGGCTTCGCGCAGAACACCGACCGCGCCATCTACTGGCTCAGCTTCCTCGCCCGTCGCGGCAACAACGGCGCCGTCGTGGCGATCGGCGACGCCCTGATCCGCAAGGGCGACTACCAGGAGGCGTTCAAGCTCTTCAAGCCCATGCTCGATCTGGACGCGCGCTACGTTTCCGGAGCCACCTACCTGAAAGGCAGCGCCTACGAACGGCTCAGCCGGCTCTACCGCGACGGCCTCGGCGTCAAAGCCAGTCCGAAGCGTGCCGCAGAGTACCTCAAGAAGGCGATCGAACTGGGCAACCGCAATGCCCTGTATCTGCAGGCTCGCGACCTTGTCCGGCAGGGCCAGTCCGCCGCCGCCATCCCCGTCCTCAAGCGTGCCTGCGAGGCAGGTCTGGGAGGCGCGGTCTACCTGATGGGCACGCTCGTCATGAAAGGCGAGGGGGTGGATCGCGATCTGAGGGCGGGTTACGAACTTTTCCGCCGCGCCGCCAACGTCGGGGAGGTCGAAGCCATGGTCGCCCTCGCCGAGGGCACGGTGCAGAAGGTGCCGCAAGCCCCGCCGCTCGACGAAGCTCTACGCTACGCCGAGATGGCGGAGGAGTGCGGCGACCCACGCGCCGCCCGGCTCATCGACCAGCTCTCCGCCCTGCAATCGGCGCAGACCGGAGCGACACCGACGGAGACGGGCGCTGCGCGTCCCCTCTGATTTCCGGGAAACATCCGCCCGCAGCGACGGGGCGGATGCGTACCTCCGATCTCGCGACAGCGCGGGCCGCAAATCGGAGGACGCCAGAGGCACGCTGAGCGAAAGGACGACGCCCCCAGCGACAACGTGCGCCGCCCGCAAACAGGAACCCCCGGCGGGTGAGGCCGGGGGTTCTCGGGAAAGCGGATGCGGGATCCGCGGGAACGGGAGGCGGGATCAGACGGCCTCGTCGGTCGCAGCAACGGGCTCGCCCTCCGGGATCTCGCCGCCGAACGGCAGGGAGATGCGGAGCTTCTTGTAGATCGGCAGCCCGGTGCCGGCAGGAATGAGGTGACCCATGATCACGTTTTCCTTGAAGCCCTTGAGTCCGTCGACCTTGCCGAGCGTCGAAGCGTCGGTGAGCACGCGGGTGGTCTCCTGGAAGGAGGCGGCCGAGATGAAGCTCTCGGTCTCGAGCGAGGCCTTGGTGATGCCGAGCAGGATCGGCTCGCCCTCGGCGGGCTTGCCGCCGGCCTCGTTGATGCGCCGGTTCTCGCGGATGAAGGAGCCGCGGTCGACCTGCTCGCCCCAGAACCACTCGGTGTCGCCCGGATCGGTGATGCGGACCTTGCGGAGCATCTGCCGGATGATGACCTCGATGTGCTTGTCGTTGATGGTGACGCCCTGGAGACGGT
>JAEWNN010000108.1 GCA_023457035.1 Verrucomicrobiota bacterium | reverse complement strand
CCGGCAGCCCCTGCGCGCGGACGGTGCCGCCGCGGGCGTTGCGCAGGCGCACGCCGGCGGGCAGATAGACGCGGCGGGCGAACCGGCTGAGCAGGCGCACGGCGCGCCCGGGCACGCGGTTGGCCTCGTGCAGCGCGACGGGGACCCGTCGCATCCGCGCTGCCAGCACGATGCTCGCCGTGGTGAAGCCGCCGAAACCGACTACGGCCGCGGGGCGGACCGACTGGAGCTGCCGCAGACCGAAGGCGAAGCCGGCGCTCTGCTGGTAGAGGAAACGCGCCAGGCCGAGCGGGCTCGAGGCGAGCGGCGCGGCCGGGATGCGGGCGAGCTTCAGCCACGGATACTTCTCCACCAGCCGCGCATCGACCCGCTTGTGCGAGATGAGCAGATGCGGCTCGTGGCCGCGCGTGGCGAGGCCCTCGGCCAGCGCGATGCCGGGCGCGAGATGCCCGCCGGTGCCGCCGCAGGCGATGAGGAAACGGCTCACGCGCTCACCTCCATCAACGCCCGGCTCGGCGCGAGATTGGGCCGGCTCCAGGCGCGGCGGGTGTTGAAGAGCAGGCCGATGATGCAGCCCATCAGCAGCAGGTTCGAGCCGCCGTAGGAGATGAACGGCATCGACATGCCCTTGGTCGGCAGCGACCCGGTGACGACGCCGAGGTTGATGATCGACTGCAGCACCAGCAGCATCAACGAACCGGACACGAGCAGGTACCCGAAGAGGTTCGGCGCGCGGCGCAGGTGGGCCAACCCCGCCCAGAACAGCACCGCGAAGACCGCGACCACCCCGAGCGTGAACCACAGGCCGAGCTCCTCGCCGACGATGGCGAAAATGAAGTCGGTGTGCGCCTCGGGCAGGAAGGCCTGCTGCTGGCGGCCGTTGCCCAGCCCGACGCCGTCGACCCCGCCGGAGGCGAAGGCGAGAATCGCCTGCCAGAGCTGATACGCACCGTCGGAGCGGTACTTCTCGACGTCGAGGAAGGCGGTGATGCGGCCGAACCGCACCGGGTCCTGCCAGACCGCCAGCGCGAACACCCCGAGGCCGCCGAGGACCGTGGGGAACATGTAGCGCAGGCGGGTTCCGGCGAGGAAGAGCATGACGAAGCCCACGACGCCGGTGAGCGCGGTCGTGCCGAAATCCGGCTCGGCGATGATGAAGACGGCGAACAGGCCGATCCCGCCGCAGGGGATGAGGAACCCGCGCTTGAACGTGCCCATGTGCCGCTGGTTGATGCCGCAGTAGTGCGCGAGCGCGAAGACCAGCGCGAGCTTCGCGAACTCCGACGGCTGCACCTTCATGATACCGAGGTCGATCCACCGGCGGGCCCCGTTGACCACGCGGCCGATGCCCGGGATGAGCACGGCGAGGAGCGCCACCAGCGACACGCCGGCGATGATCCACGCGTAGCGCCGCGCGTATTCAAGATCGATGCGGCTCACCGCCCAGCCGGCCACCACCGACGCCGCGAGCCAGATCAGCTGGCGCTTGAGGAAGAACAGCGGGCCGGCGTCCTTCGCGATCGTGCTGCTGAACAGGATCGTGAGCCCGAGGATCGAGAGCGCGACCGCGCACACCAGCACGATCCACACGGGGTGGAACTGGAGCGCGAAGCGCGGGGCGCTCGGCGCGTTCGGGGCGAGGGAGGGCGCGGGGCTCACGGTGGGCGGCGAGGGGGGGAGGAACGGGCGGGGGCTACTCCGCGGGCACGGCGGCCGGCGGTTCGTCGATGCGGATCACCGGGGCGTCGGGGGCGAGCGGCTCCGCCGCGGCCGGTTCGGCCGGCGCGGGCTCGGCCGGGAACGGTTCGACCTCCGGCACGAGGGACGGCGGCGGCCGGGCGGCGTTGGCCGCCGCGGCCCCCGGAATGGTGAGAACCTGGCCGATACGAATCCGGCGCGGGTCGGTGATCTGGTTGGCGCGCACCAACTCCCCGACGCTGATCTGGTAGCGGCGCGCGATGGACTCGGCGCTCTCGCCGGCGGCGACGGTGTGCACGCCGGGGCCGGCGGGCGCGGGCACGCCGCTCACCACGGTGGTCGGCTGCGCGGAGGCCGGCGGCGGGAGCGAAGGAGCCGGAGCCGCGGCCACGCCGTTGCCGGGCAACTGCAGGACCTGGCCGATGCGCAGATGATCGCCGGAGATCCCGTTGAGCGAACGCAGCGCCGCCGTGGTGGTGCGGTGGCGGGCCGCGATCTTGGAGAGCGTGTCGCCGGATTTCACCGTGTAGGTGGCTCCGCCGGCGACGGCCGCCGCGGCCGGGCCGGTCGACCTGACGCCAGCGGCGGCCGCGGTGGAAGCGCCGACCTGGCCCGGGATCACCAGTTTCTGGCCGGGGCGGATCGTGGCATTCTTGGCGAGGTTGTTGGCGGCCGTCAGCTCGGCGACGGTGACGCCGTTGCGACGGGCGATGGTGTAGAAGCTGTCGCCCTTCTGGACGGTGTAGGTCCTCGCCGGAGTCGAGGAGACCGGGGCGGGTTCGGCGCCGGGCCGCGTCGGCGCGAAGCGGTCGCCGGCCGGCACCTCGGCGAGCGGCAGGTTGAGCGAAACCAGGGCGGGTTCGGCCGCGACGGCGACGGCGGGCTCGCCGTACGCGACGGCGCGGGCCGGCTGCGGGGCTGGCTCCGGCGCGGGCTTGACGGCCGTCGAACGGCAGCCGGGCTGGGCGATGAACAGATAGGCGACAACGTGGATACCCACGACGACACCGAGGACTTTGACGATATTCATGACGGGAGCGATTGAGTTGGCGGAGTGGCGAGCGGCGGACGGGCCGCGGCGAGGCGACGCACGGCCGCCTCGAAGCGGTCGCCGCGGTCCTCATAGTTGCGGAACATGTCGAAACTGGCGAAGGCCGGGCTGAGGAGCACCTGGTCGCCCGGCCGGGCGAGCTGCGCGGCGCGCTCCACGGCGGTCTCGAGCGACTCGCAACGTGTGAGCGGGATGCCGGCCGGCGCCGCGCCGGCGGCGAGTTCCTCGGCGGTCTCGCCGAGGAGTAGCAGGTGCGCAACGCGGCCGGCCAGCGAGGCCGCGAAGGAGCGGATGTCGCCGCCCTTGGCCCGGCCGCCCGCGATGAGCAGCACCGGGCGGTCGAAGCGCGCCAGCGCCCCGTGCACCGCGTGGAAGTTGGTCGCCTTGGAGTCGTTCCAGTACCCCACCCCGCCGACTTCGGCGACGCGCGCGAGCCGGTGGCGGCCGAGGCGGAAGGAGCGCGCAGCGTCTAGGAGGATCTCGGGGCCGAGCCCGCGGTCGCGCCACCAGGCCTCGGCGAGGACGAAGTTCTCGCGCTGTGGATACTCGGCGAAGATCGTGCCCGCCAGCCGCGGGTCGGGCGGCAGACCCTCCGTCGGGAGGCAGGCGGCACCCGGCAGGGCGCGGCCGAGACGCCGGGCCCAGGCGCACACCGAGCTGCCGGCCCAGAACCGGCCGCTGGGAGTGCAGAGCACGAGGCGCAGCTTGGCGTCGAAGTACGCCCCCATGCCCGCGTGGCGCTCGAGGTGGTCCTCGGCGAGGTTGGTCCAGAGCGTGGCCTCGGCCCGGAAATGCCGGAAGGTCTCCGCCTGGAACGAGCTGACCTCGCACACGGCGATGGTGTCGGGGGTCGGGTTGTCGAGCGCGGCGCGCGAGAACGAGTGCCCGACATTGCCGACCGCCACGGCGCGCCGGCCGGCGGTGCGCAACGCGTGGGTGAGAAATTCGGTGAGCGTGGTCTTCCCGTTGGTGCCGGTGATCGCGAGGATGCGGCCGGGCCAGAACAACGAGGCGAAATCGAGTTCCCCTAGGCAGAGGCAACCACCCGCGCAGGCCACCTGCAGCCACGGATGCTCCACGGCGAAACCCGGGCTGAAGACGACGAGCGCGTGGCGCGCGGCGTCGGCCGAGGCGAAGTCCGTGCGGGCCTCCCCCCCCTTGCGATCGTAGACGATGGCCGCGCCGCCCACCGCGCGGACTAGGGCACAGACGCCGTCGCCGCTCACGCCGCCGCCCAGCACCGCGACCGGGCGGTCGAGGAGCGGACGGAGGAACTCGGGGACGACGGGTGGCATGATCAGCGGAGTTTCAGGGTGGCCAGACCGGCCAGCGCGCAAACGAGCGAAAGGATCCAGAAACGCGCCACCACCTTGGTCTCGGGCCAGCCGAGTTTCTGGAAATGGTGGTGGATCGGAGCCATGCGGAAGAAACGTTTGCCCACGCCGTCGGGTCCCTTGGTGGCCTTGAAGTAGCCCACCTGGATGACGACCGAAAGACCCTCGGCGACAAACACCCCGCCGACGATCACGAGGGTGACCGGTTGGTGCACCATGAACGCCATGATGCCGATCAGTCCGCCGAGCGCGAGCGAGCCGGTGTCGCCCATGAAGATCTCGGCCGGGTGCGAGTTGTACCAGAGAAACGCGATACACGCGCCGATCAGCGCGCCGCACACGACGGTGAGCTCGCCCGTGCCGGGCACGTTGCTGATGAGCAGGTAGTCGGCGATGATCGCGTGGCCCGCGGCGTAGGCCATGATGCCGTAGACGAGCGCCACCGATATCGTGCAACCGGTGGCGAGCCCGTCGAGGCCGTCGGTGAGGTTGATGAAGTTGGAGAACCCGACGACCCACAGGAACATCATCACGAACAGCCCGCCGAAGCCCCAGGCGTCGGCCGGGAAGATGAACGCCGGGTTCTTCACGAACGGCAGCCACAGCTCGCGGATCTTCGCCGCGCTCTGCGGGTGCAGCACCAACGCCACCAACGCGAGCGCGGTGATCAGCGTCTGCCAGAACATCTTCTCGGCGGACGAGATGCCGGCCTTGGATTTGTGGACGACCTTCAGGTAGTCGTCGCGGAAACCGACGAGCGTGAGGGTCGCATACACGAAGAGCGCGACAATGACCCACACGTTGGGCTCGGCCCAGAGCAGCGAGGAGAAGATCACCGAGCCGGAGATGAGCAGGCCACCCATCGTGGGGGTGTTCTTCTTGTCGAAACGGTGCGCGAGATCGCCGGTGCGCGGATCGTCGACCCCCTCGCCGAACTTCAACCGGCGCAGGCGTGCGATCAGCCAGGGGCCGATGACGAAGCCGATGCCCATCGCGGTGAGTGCGGCGAGCAACGTGCGCACGGTGCTGTAGCCGAGCAGGCGCAACGGGGTGTTGTCAGCGTGGTGGGCGAGATAGGAAAACATGATCAGTGGGAGGCCGCCGGGACCGACGGGACGGAGAAAAGGGATTCGAGCTGGAAACGGCGGCTGCCCTTCACGAACACCGCGCCGCGGAACTCGGCCAACGGGCCGCGCAACTCCTCGAGCGTGGCCGCAACCGTAACCTGCGAGCGGGCGTTGCCGGCGGCGAGCAGTCCCTCCTCCACCGCGGCGGCGAAGGGCCCGAGCACGGCCACCCGGTCGCACTCGCGCAGGTGCAGGCCGGCGCCGAGGCGGTGGTGGTAGTCGGCCGCGGCGGTCCCGAGTTCCTCCATGCCGCCGAGCAGGTAGAGACGCGGCAGGTTGGCCGGGGCGAGCTGCTGGAAGACCGCGAGCGCATCGGCCATCGAGGCGGGGTTGGCGTTGTAGCAGTCGAGATAGAGCGGGCGACCGTCGAACTCGCGCAGCTCGCCGCGCAGGCGGGCCGGCTCCCAGGCCTCGAGGCGGCGCTGCATCTGCTCGTCGGACACGCCGAGCGCGGAGGCGAGCAGCAGCGCGAGCACGGCGTTCTGCGCCATGCCGTCGGAGACCCGACGCAGGCGGAAACGGCGCGCGGGGCCGCCCGCATGCAGGGCGACTTCGGTGTGCGCGGCGTCATGCTGCACGGTGAAGACGACGAAGCGGGCGCGTTCGGCGCCCGGGGCGGGCTCGATGCCCGCCGGCACCGCCACCCAGGCCGCGGCGCCACAGTGTCGGAAACATGGATACTCCCACGCCGCCCACGGGACGATCGCCAGACCGTCGACCGGCAACCAGCGCAGCAGCTCGCTCTTCTCGTGAGCGACCGTCTCCACGCTTCCGAGCCGCTCCAGATGCGCGGGGGCGACGAGGGTGACCAGTGCGTGGTCGGGCTGGATCATCGTGGCCAGGCCGCGCATCTCGCCGGGCATGTTGATCCCCGCCTCGACCACCGCGTGACGGGTGACGCCGGGCTCGAGGCGCGCGAGCGTGAGCGGCACGCCGAGGAAATTGTTGAGGTTACCCTCGGTGGCGAGGACGGCAGGCGGCTCGCCGAGGAGACGGGCGAGCAGGTTCTTCGTCGAGGTCTTCCCGGCACTGCCGGTGATGCCGATGGTCGTCGCGCCGGAACCGCGCCGGTGCAGCCGGGCGATTTCCTGCAACGCGATCAGCGGATCGGCGACGACCAACTGCGGCAGCGCCACATCGGCGCGGGCGCGAGCGACCAGCGCCCCGGTCGCACCCGCAGCGGCTGCCGCGGGAAGGAAGTCGTGCCCGTCGCGTTTGTCCGTACGCAGCGCCACGAAGACCTGCCCCGACTGCACGGTGCGCGAGTCGGGGTTGAAGCCGCGGACGGGGCCGGCCGGCGACGCGGTCCAGCGACCGGAGGTCCAGGCGGCAAGTCGATCTGGCGGGAACAGGGGCACGGGAGAACGGGCGAAAGCGCGAGCCGCCGGTCGGTGTGGCGTACTCGCGCTGGGCGGTCTGGGCGGGGCTCGCGGGTTAGGGTTTGAGTTGCTTGACGGCGATGAGCTCGCGGACGACCTGGCGATCGTCGAACGGGATCACGGTGTCGGCGAATTCCTGGAAGGTCTCGTGGCCCTTGCCGGCGATGAGCAGCGAGTCGCCGGGGCGGGCCTGGTCGAGGGCGAGCGAGATGGCGCGGCGGCGGTCCTCGACGAAGACGATCTTCGCCTCGTCGGTCACGCCGGCCCGCATGTCTGTGAAGATCTGCGACAGCGCCTCGGAGCGTGGGTTGTCGGCGGTGGCCCAGGCGAAGTCGGCGACCTCCTGCACGGCGCGGGTCATGAGCGGGCGCTTGGCGCGGTCGCGGTTGCCGCCGCAGCCGAAGACGACGAGCAGGCGGCCCGGGGTGATCGTGCGGAGCATGCCCAAGGTGTTGCGCAGGGCGTCGTCGGTGTGGGCGTAGTCGACGAGGACGTTGAAGGCCTGCCCGGCCTCGATGCGCTCCATGCGGCCGGCGGGGCCGCGGAACGTGGCCAGCGAGGCGGCGGCCGCGGGGAGATCGCGCCCGAGGGCGAGCAGGGAGGCGAAGGCGGCGAGCAGGTTGCTGACGTTGTAGCGGCCGATAAGCGGGCTCAGCACGGCGAGCGAGCCGCCCGGATACACCAGGCGGAAGGCGGTGCCCTTGAAGCCGAGCTCGAGGGCCTCGGCGCGCACCTGCGCCTCGGGATGCTCGCCGAAGGTGACCACCTGCATGCCGGCGGGGGCCGTCTCCAGCAGGCGGCGACCATAGGGGTCGTCGAGATTGATCACGGCGGCCCTCGGCGTGCCGCCGACCCGCCCGTCGAACAGGCGCGCCTTGACGGCGAAGTAGTTCTCGAGGGTCTTGTGGTAGTCGAGGTGGTCGCGGGTGAGGTTGGTGAAGACGGCGACGGAGAACGCCATGCCCTGGACGCGCTGCTGGTCGATGCCGTGGGAGCTGACCTCCATCACCGCCTCCGCGCAGCCGGCGGTGCGCATCTGGGCGAGCATGCCGTAGATGTCGAGCGACTCGGGCGTGGTCTTGTAGGAGGGCACCGTGCGCTGGCCGAGGTCGTAACTGACCGTGCCGAGCATGCCCACCCGCCGCGCGCCGCGCTCGGAGAGGAAATGCTTGAGCAGGTGGGTGACGGTGGTCTTGCCGTTGGTGCCGGTCACGGCAACGACACTCATGTCGGCGTCGGGCGCGCGGAAATAGCGGCGGGCGACGAGCGCGAGGGAGGCGCGGGCGTCGGCCACCTGGAGGAAGGTGACTTTCGGATGCGGGATCGCCGGGAGCGTGGTGGCAACGACGGCGACGGCGCCGCGCTGGATGGCCTCGTCGATGTATTTGGCGCCATCGGACCGCAGGCCGGGGAGCGCGTAGAAGAGGTTGCCCGGGGCCACGCGACGGCTGTCCATGACGATGCCCGAGATCGGGCGGTCGAGGGGGCCGCGGGCGGCGAGCGTCTCACCGGAGAGGAAGAGTTCGGAGAGTTTCACGGCGGATTTGAACAGACGAGCCGAAGGACCTGCGCCACCACCGGCGGCGCCGCGGGAACGATGCAGGCGGAAGGCCTGCACGAGTTCATGGTTGTGGGAAAGATAGCCGATCATCGGGCGTTGGCAGTCATGGCGATCACGGGCCGCGCCGCGGGGGCGTCGGCGGGCCGGATGCCCAGGTAGGGAATGAGTTGTTCGCCGATGCGCTTGAACGACGGCGCGGCGACCGTGCCGCCGTAGGCGAGCCCGCCCGTGGGCAGGCGCCCGTCGTTGACCACGACCGTGATCTGGACCTGCGGGCGATTGGCGGGGAAAAAGCCGACGAACGAGCCGATGTGGTGCGAGGTCGAGTACCGGCCGTCGATGATCTTCTGGCTGGTGCCGGTCTTGCCGGCCACCTGGTAGCCCTCGATCGCCGCCGCCTTGCCCGTGCCCTCCGAGCTCGCGGCCTCGACGAGCAACCGCGCCATGATCTCGGCGGTCTCGCGGGAGACGACGCGGCGGCGCGGCATCGGCTCGTAGGGCACGACGGTGCGGCCGGTGTTGTCGCGGATCTCGCGCACGAGCCACGGACGGGAGAGCACACCGCCGCTGGCGATCACGCCCATGGCGCAGTGCACCTGCATCGGCGTGGCGGAGATGGAGTGGCCCATCGGCATGCGGGTGATGGTGAGGCCGTCCCACTTCGCCACCGGGTGCAGCACGCCCGCGACCTCGCCGCCGAGCGGATAGCCGGTGCGGTCGCCGAACCCGTAGGCGCGCACGTAGTCGTGGAAACGCTCCGAGCCGAGGAGCATGCCCAGCTGGGCCGCCCCGCGGTTGGAGGACTTGCCGACGATCTCCGCCACGGTGAGCTTGCCGAGGTTGTGCGCCTCGCGCGGCAGGGAGCGCGGCCGGCCCTGGTACTCGATGCTGGTGAGGCTGCAGTCGAAGACCGAGGACGGCGTGACCAGCCGCTCGTTGAGCGCCGCCGAGGAGGCGACGATCTTGAAGGTCGAGCCGGGCTCGTAGACGTCGGTGATCGCGATGTTGCGCTGCGCGGCGAGCGGCGCGGTGTTGAAATGGTTGAGGTCGAAGGTCGGCCAGTTGGCCAGGGCGAGGATCGCGCCGGTGGCCGGGTCGCCGACGATGATCGTCGCGCTCTCGGGCTGGAACTTCCGGGCGATCTCCGCCAGCTCCTCCTCGACGATGTGCTGCACGAACATGTCGAGCGTGAGCACGATATCGAGGCCGTCGGTGGCGGGAATCTCGCGGCTGCGGAACTGCGCCAGCTCGCGGCGATGGCCGTCGCGCTCGGACTCGCGCCAGCCGGCCTGCCCGCGCAGGTAGAAGTCGAAATGCCGCTCCACGCCGGTCACCGGCGTCTGCTCCTTGTTGATGTAGCCGAGCAGGTGCGCGGCGAGCTGGCCGCCGGGATAGACGCGGCGGTAGTGGCGGATCCCGTAGACGCCCTTGATGCCCAGTTCCTGGATGCGATCGTAGGTCGACTCCTCGACCTCCTCGCTCAGCTTCACCCAACGGATCGGGCGGCCCTGCGCGGCGGCGTCGACCCCCTGCCCGTCCGCCTCGGCGGGCGTGGCGAAGCGCCGGGTCAGCAGCGCCCGCAGCTGCGCCTCGGGCAGGCCGAGCAGGCGCGCGAGCTGCGGCCACTTCGTCTCGTCGGCGGCGCGCAGGTCCTGCGGATCGGCGCCGAGCTCGATGAGATTGCGGCTGGTGGCCAGCCGGTTGCCCCGCACGTCGAGGATGTCGCCGCGGCGGGCGAGCTCGACGATGGTCTGCTTGCGGGCCTTCTCGAGGAAGGCGGTGTAGCTCTCGCGCTCCAGCCAGTGCAGCCACATCAGCCGCGCGGCCAGCCCGGCGAAACAGGCGAAGACCCCGAGGCTGAGGAGGACCAGACGGGCGTTGGAGGCGAAACCCTTGCGCATCGCTCAGCGGGTGGTGGCCAGCGGGAACGAGGTGGAGACGAGGGTGGGCGCGAAACGGTCCGCGTTGCGCTTGGCGGCGAGGCGGACCTCGACCGGCTCGGCGACGCTCACGATCTGGTAGTCGCGCGGCATGCCCAGGCCGAGCCGCAACGCGGAGTTCTGCGTGAGCAGCACCTCGGGGTTGAGCGCCGCGGCGATCTCGGCGTTGGTCGCCGCCGTGCGGCGCTGCACCTCGACGATGCGCTGCTGCATCTGCTTGTTGGCCTCGGCGACCGCCGAGATCTCGTGACGCAGCCAGACGGTGCCCAGGCCGATCGAGCCGGCGAAGGCGAGGAGGAGAATGGTGGCAAGGAGAAGCCGGTTGACCGGCGAAGCGGCGGGTTTGGTTTTGCGCTTCATGATGAAAGGCAGGGGGCGGGAAGCTTGCGAACGGCGCGCAGGCGCGCGGAACGGCTGCGGGGATTGGCGTCGAGCTCGGCCTCGCCGGGCTCGACGGGGCGGCGCGTGAGCGCCTCGGCCTCGCGCGTGCGCAGTTGCTGGGGACGGGAGTCGCTCTCCGACTCCGGCATCCCGGCGAGCCGGCGGAAGTAGCGCTTCACGATCCGGTCCTCGAGCGAGTGGAAGCTGATGACGCAGAGCACGCCGCCGGGGGCGAGCTTGGCGAACGCGGCGGGCAGCGCTCGCTCGATGGCGCCGAGCTCGTCGTTCACCGCGATGCGGATGCCCTGGAACGCACGCGTGGCCGGATGGATCGAGGAGGTGCGCCGCAGCGCCGCCGGGATCGCGGCGGTGATCAGCTCGGCGAGCTGCTTCGTCGACGCCAGTGCGCCGCTGCCGCGGGCCGCAACGATCGCGCGCACGATGCGCCGCCAGGACTTGTCCTCGCCGTAGTCGCGGATCGCGCGCACCAGCTCCTGCTCGGAGGCGGTCTCGAGCCAGGCCGAGGCCGGCAGGCCCGCGCGGGTGTCCATGCGCATGTCGGCCGGGGCGTCGTTGCGGAAGGAGAAACCACGCGCGGCATCGTCGAGCTGGAAGGAGGAGACGCCGAGGTCGAAGAGGATGCCGTCGAAGCCGGACTCGGGCAGGTCGCCGAGCGCCGCGAAGTTCACGCTGCGCAGCTCGAACCGACCGGGGAACTCGCGCTCCACCGCCTCGGCCCGGGCCAGCGCCGCCGGATCGCGGTCGAGGCCGACGACGAAGCTGCCGGCTGCCGCCGCGAGGATGCCGCGGGTGTGCCCGCCGCCGCCGAAGGTCGCGTCGAGGTAGCGCCCGCCCTCACGCGGCGCGAGAAACCCGAGCACCTCATGGAAGAGCACGGACTGGTGACCGGTGGGCATCGATTCAGGGGCCGGGAGCGCGGCGGACATGGCTCATCAGATGTCCATCCGGCGCATGAGCGCCTCGACGTTTTCGCCCGCCACCGCCGGGTTCTGCTGCTCCCAACGGGCCGGGTTCCAGATCGTGAACTTGGTGAGCGAACCGACGCACAGGGCCTCCTTCTCGATGCCCACCGAACGCAGCATCGCCTCGGGCAGGCCCACACGCCCCTGCTTGTCGCAGCCGAACGAGTACGCCTGCGAGAACAGCTTCTGGATCGAGGCCTGGGCCGCCGTGTCGCCAAGCGCCTTGGACGCCAGCTTGTCGTACAGCCGCTCGATCTCCAGCGGCGGCAGCACGAGCAGATGCCCGTCCTGCGGCAGCGCCAGATAGGAGTCCGCCGCCTCGTCGCCCGCAAAACGCCAGCGCGCGGGAATCGTCAGACGATTCTTCGCGTCGAGCACGTGCCGGAAAGACCCGACATAGAGCGTTTTGGAGGGATTGGCCATGAAACGGACGGCGCCAACACGGCGCCCCACTTTCCCCCACTCTGCCCCACTGTCCCCCACCGTCAAGCAAACACCCCTCCTAAGTCACGACAGGTTGTTCACTTATTCACATTATCACCCCACCATGCCACAGGCCCCTGTGGATGCTCCGGAAAAGGGTCCTTTCCCGGGTGATCCCCGGTGGCGGCGGGCGCAGGGGCCCGACATCGCCGCCCTTCCCCAGTCCACTCACAAACCGAGGCGGCGCTCCCCGGAGCAACGCCTTCCTCTACGGAAAAGCCCGGGATCCATAAGGCCCAAGCCGGCCTCGCCGTCCGACCGCACAGCAAAGCCTCCTCCGTCGCACCGCGCGGCGGCGGGCAACGCGAGCCCGCGCCACCGGAGACAACGGAACGAGGCGTCGACGAGGCGGGCAACCGTCGAACCGACAAACGCCGGAACCCGACGAAGAGGCCGGGCGCATGAACCCCTCGGAACGGGCCAGCAACGCGCTGGCACCCGTTCCCGGACACGCGCCCCTCAACGGCGCCCCTTCCTCAGGCGTAGATCTCGTCGAACAGGCGCGTGAGCACGCCCTGCGCCGGCTCGGCGAGCGGGCGTTCCTGCTGCAGCCGCCGGACGGTGTCGCGGTACTCGGCCACGACCCGCGGCCGCCGGGCGTAGAGGCGCCGCAGCGCCTGCACCAGCATCAGTCGCGGCACGACGTTGGTCGGCTCGGCCAGATTGAGCTGCAGGAGGCCGTCGAGCAGTTCGCGCTCGCCGTGCAGGAAGCCCTCCGGCGTGCCCTCGAGGGTCTGGCAGCCCACCGCGAGCAGCTGCTCCATCCGGAGCAGGTAGGGGCCGAAAGCGGCACCCGCCGGCACATGGTATTCTCCCGGAGGTGACACAACCGTAGCGCCCGCCTCGCGGCGGAGCAGTTCGAGCAGCTCGGCGGCAAGGCCGCGCAACGCCGCCTCGGGCTCGGCCAGGGTGAGCTCGGCGCCGGCCGTGCCGACAACGACCCCGTCGGCCGCGCGCACCAACCGCAGCTCCACGCGCCACGGCTCCGCCTGGGCGAGGATGTGGGTGACAACGATGTAGTCGCTCGCCGGTTGCAGGCCTCGCGCCCGCTGCGCGGCCTCGTCCGCCGGCCACGGGTTGCTGCCGAGCACGAAGGCCGGCGTCGCGCCCTGGACCCAGGGCACGATCGGCCGCACCCGCGCGCGGGTCCCGAAGTAGGCCTGCTCGGCGAGGAACAGCGGCACCGCCCGGCTGAGGCGGCCCGCGGCGTCGCCCACCTGCGCCGTGCCCTCTGCGCCGGGCTCCGGCACCGCGGCGGAACTGCCGAGGAACGCGATCGACGGTGCCGCTTCGTCGGCAGCAGGAAAAAGCGCCCCGGCCACACCAGCCGGCAGCCAGGTCGGTCCGTTGTCGACCAGCATCGCGAGGGACATCTTGCCCGGCGCCGCGGCGCGCGCGGCGGCCAGACGGGCGCGGGCGTACTCCGCATCCCAACGGTGGAGATGCGGTCGCCAGTCGGGCCGCGGGAAACCGTAGAGCTGGTCGAGCAACGCCCGGCCGGTGTCGAACCGGCCGAGTTCGAGATTCGCGCGGAGGAGATTGTTGGCGACCGGAAGGCCGTGCGCGGCGATATCGAACAGCGGCTGCGCCAGCGCGAGCAGCTCGGCCCGATGGCCGGCGTTGCCCAGATCACCAGTAAGCAGCATTAGCAGGGCGGGCGGCACCGGGCGCGGCGCGAGGGTGAGCGCCTCGCGATAGAGCGGCAGCGCCTCGTCGAGGCGCTGGTTGGCGAGCGCCGCGCGCGCCAGCCCGAGGCGGGCCAGCCAGCTGTGCGGCAACGCCGCCACGCTGCGCATCGCCTCGAGGGCGGCCGCGTCCCCGCCCTGTTCGTGGTGGCGGGCGGCATACCAGCCGAAGGCCTCCTCCAGATTCGGCTCGAGCTCGAGCGCGCGCCAGAGCGTGCCGAGCGACTGCTCGTTCTCCTTCTGGGCGAACTGGGCCTTGGCGAGCTGGAGCAGCACCATCGGGCTCTCGCCCTGCCGCTCGATCTGGGCCTGCAACGTCTTCTCGGAATCGAGCGGGCGTCCGAGCTCCCGATACACGATCGCGAGGATCACCGCCCCGCGCTCGGAGGCCGTGTCGATGCGGGCGAGCTGCTCCGCCGGCTCGAGCATGTCCGGCAGGAAACCGGCGTCGAGCGCCGTGGCGATCGCCGTGGCCAGCTTGTCGGGCTCCTCCCACACCTCGCGCAGATGCGGCAGGAGCACCTCGTCGCGCCACTGCGGCCGGGTGAGGAGACGCTCACGGCCGTCGGCGTCGACCACGCGAATCATCTCCGGCTTCGCCGGCTCGGCCGTCGCAGCGGTTTCGGAAGCAGGCGCCGTCTCTTGAGCCGCCACCGTCTCCGGCGTCGCGGAGCTGGTGGACTCCGAAGCGGAGTCGTTCTCCGGCGACGGGTTCGCGGGCGTGGCCTCGGACGGAGCCGGAGTCTGGGGAGTGGAGCCGAAGATTTTTTTCAGGAAACTCATGTGGGAAAGTCGGTCGGGCCGGGTGGGGTTTGCAGGAGAGACAGCAGAGAGTTGACGAGCCGGCGCGCGCGGAAAAGGCGCAAATCCGCGAAATCTTTCACCCCACCCCATCCGTACGGGTCCGCCACGCCCCGCCTACGCCGAGGTGAGGTGCCAGCGTTTGCAGACCGGGCACAGGTACGCCTTCCGGCGCCGCTCCACGCCGGCCAGCATCGCCGCGTTGAGCGCCTCGCCCTGCGACGCATACCGCCGCTTGCGCCCGCACATCCGCTGCCGCTCCTCGTGGTTGGGTTTCTTCATCGTGCTCGCCAACACTCGGCTCACGTCTCGGAGCGCTCCAGCTACAAAACGCGCTGCTCCGCCCCGAGGTGCAGAAACGGGAAGATACAGCAGGCCACAGAGCCCACAGAGGCGGAGGAGAACACAGAGAGAGCTGCTGCGGCTCAGACGCCGAGGACGGGGTGCTCGTCCAGTTGGGGCGAGAGGTAGCCGCTGAAGCTGAGGAGGAGCAGGCTGGCAAGCGACGAGTCGCGGGAAGCGAGTGCTCGCTTGGCGCTGGTGGCTGTACCGGCGTGGCGGATGCCGGGATAGTCGGAGCAGAACTTGTAGAGGTGCTGGAGCGATTCCTTCATCTTGTCGTGGGGCCAATCGCCAATCTGGTTGCAGAGCGCACCGAGGGTTCCGGGCGTGCCGTGAGTCGCGGAGGCAAGTCCTTCGGCATAGTTGCTGGCCTTGGCGATGCAGGTCTTCACGTTGCTCTCGCTTTGCTTCCGCACGTAGGCGTCGAACGCCTCCTCGAAATCGCGCAGCAAAGCCGTGAGGTGCGGGTTGCCGGCGTTGAGGCGCTGGAGTTCGGCGTAGAGGTTGGTAAAGGAGCCGGGGAGCAGGAAACGGAGGACGATCTCGCCACCGGGGTTCTCGTCGAGACGGTAGCGAAGGTTGTATTTGTGGAGGAAGCCACGGAGGAGACGCTTGTAGCAGTCCTCGAAACCGGGGACCTCGTAGTCGGCGATCACGTCGCGGGCCTCTTCGAGGAAGAAGACGAGGTCGGACTCGCTGGCGAAGTCGGTACCATTGATCGCGAGGAAACGGGTGCGGGCGGCGGCTGGATCGTTGCGGCATTCCTCGAAGACCGCATCGGGCGTCGATACGCCGAAGAAGTCGTCGGCTGCTGCGAAGAGGTCTATGAAGAGATCGTCCGGCGCGGCGACGTCGCTCCCGGACAGCGCTTTGCCGGTGTGGGCGGCAAGTGGCTCCCACAGGTCGGCGGGCGTGTACGTCCAGGCTTTGCGAAAGCTGCCGGTCATAGGTCTCCGCTGAAGGCGCGGTGGAGGAGCGACTGGAACAGATCGTCGAGCCGCTGCCGGCTGGTCGCCTGCTCCGCTTCGAGTGCCCGAATCTCGGCGACACGAGCAGAGAACGCCTGCTGAGCCTTCATCGGTGGAACCGGGATGGGCAGATTGCGAAGCGACTCGGTTTCTAGGCGTTTCGTCCCGTGCCCGGCGGTAGATGCCGCGGCAAGGATCCGCGGAGCAAAACCGCGCAAGCACTGCTGAAGGTACAACGGAACCAGCTCATCACGACAGATCAGTGCCTTCAGGTCTTGATTGATCGTGAGCGGAGTCGTCGAGAGCGCCACCGGGAACGTGTGCGCCAAAATCATTCCTCGGACAACGACCAGCACAGCGCCCGCCGGAAGGAGTTTCAGCCTCGATGCCTGCAACGCGGCTTCGCTCACATGATCAATCGCATCGATGATCTCCGACCGTTTCATGTCTTTCGCGCTCACCCACGGAATTGATCCCGCCCAGAAATCTGGGTTCTCCGTGGATGGTGTTGCACCGCTCAATATCTCGCAGAGGTCGCCAAGGGCTCGCTTGGGTAACTTGCTGGCGGCAGACTCGATATTGCCAAAGAGCGCTGTGAACACACTGGCGATGAGTTCTTCGGTGCGTTCGTCGGCTTGGGTGCGGAGGCGGCGGAGGGCGGTGGCTTCGTCGAGCAACCGCACGATTCGCTCCTGCTCGACAAGGGGCGGTACTGGAATCTCGAAGGCCCGCAATCCTCCATCGTCTGCTTCGCCAGTTCGATGCGGTCGACGATGAAGAGCACGCGCTCCGCCTGCCGGGTGACGAGGAAGTGCCGGATCAGCGCGGCACAGAGGAGCGTTTTTCCGGTGCCAGTCGCCATCTCGAGGAGGAACTTGCGGCGATCCTGCTCATCGAAGCCGCGAGCGATGGCCTCGATGGCGTGGAGCTGGTAGGTTACGGGTGAGAGACGATAGTTCAGAGGAATGCGGTCTGAGTTGCGGGGGAAAACGGCGGAGGCGCGCGGCCTCCGGAACAGGCGGAGCATGCTCCCCGAAGGCCCCGGGCGTCGAGCGCGTTTCCACGGGGGGCTGAACGGCTTCGTCGGCCAGCTACTCCGATCAGCGTTCATCGGCGTCCATCTGCGGTTCCTCTTTTGCCGCGGCCTTCGCGGGCTTCGCGCACTCGTCTGTCCGGTCTGCTCGATCCAAACGGGGCGGGCTGAAGCGCCGCCCCACCCCGTCCGCGATCAGCGGACACCATCTCCCTCCGTCCCGGAGGCGATCAGCCGCAGGACACGTCCAAGGCTTCGCCCATCGGCGAAGCCCATCAGTGGTTCAAAGACCCTCCTGCTCTACGTTCCTGACTCCGAGAGCTTCAGGCTCCGCCAATGCGTTCGAGGCCCGTTCGGATCGCTTCCTGATTTCCACATTCCACTCCACCGGGCTCGGTGTCCGCGGTTCGCACTCCGATCCTGAGTTCATGAGTTCCAGATTCTCCGGCTCGTGGTTCGTTCGGATCGATTCCTTCTTTCCACCTCCACCCTCCGGCTGAACGACTCCATCGTCCAGCTACGCCGATCAGCGGCCATCCGCGTCCATCTGCGGTTTCTCTTTTGCAGCGGTCTTCGTGGGACTCGCGAACGCGTCTGTCCGGTCTGGCCGAGTGAATCGGGGCGGGCTGAAGCACCGCCCCACGCCCCGATCGCTCCGAGTTTCGAGTTTCAATGGTAGTCGTGGCTCGCCTGGCCGGGGAGGTCGGGCGCGGGGAGCGCGGCGATGTGCTCGGCGAGGACGTGGATCACGCCCTGCTCGTTCTGCACACGGCCGGCGATGATGAGCGCGGGCTCGAGGTTGATCGTGAGCCGGTTCTCCTCGAAGAGCTTCGGGCGCACGATCGCGTTGGCCAGGCCGGTCTCGTCCTCGAGCGTGATGAAGCACACGCCCTTCGCGGTGCCGGGGCGCTGCCGCGTGATCACCACGCCGCCGATCTTCACGCGCGAACCATGCTCCGCCTCGGCCAACTGCGCCGCGGGCCAGAGGTCCGGGAAACGCGCGCGGAGCTGCTGCATCGGGTGCGCACCGGTCGTGAGCGAGAGGTGCGCGTAGTCGGCCTGCACGCGTTCCTGCACGCTCATCGGCGCGAGCGGCGCCTCTGCGCCGTCGTCCTGCAACGCCGCGTAGCGGAACAGGTCGTCGTCCTCGCGCACCTCCTCCACCCGCCAGAGCGCCGCGCGGCGGTGGCCGGCGAAGGCGTTGAGCGCGCCCGCCCCGGCGAGCTGGCGCCGCTCCTCGGCCGTGAACTCCGTGCGACGCAGGAAATCCGCGAGCGACGCGAACGGCCGCCGGGCGCGCTCCGCGACCAGCGCGCGCACCGGCGCCTCGCGCACGCCATGCACCGAGAGCAGCCCGAGCCGCACCGCGTGCGCGTCCGCCACCGTGCACCGCTCTTCCGAACGCACCACGCACACCGGCAACGTCCGCACGCCGTGGCGCCGCGCGTCCTGCACGAGCGAGGCCGCCGAGTAGAAGCCCATCGGCTGGTTGTTGAGCAGCGCCGCGAAGAACTCCGCCGGGCGGTGCACCTTCAGCCACGCCGAGCTGTACGCGATCAACGCGAACGAGAGCGCGTGCGACTCCGGAA
>JAEWNN010000107.1 GCA_023457035.1 Verrucomicrobiota bacterium | reverse complement strand
GTCTGCGGCGGTTCTCCTGCCGGCTGGTGGCGCCGGGGGCGGTGGGGTTCGTGGCGGTGCGGTTCCGCGCCAGCGCGATCCGGCATTTCGGGCGGCTGCCGATGGGCGACCTGCTCGACCGGTTCGCCCCGGCGGCGGAGCATTTCGGACCGGAGGTCGACGAACTGCCGGCTCGGCTGGCGGCGGCGCCGGACTTCGCGGCGCGCGCCCGTTGCGTGACGCGCTATCTTCTCGCGCTGCAGAAACGCCGCGCGCCGGAGCTCGCGCCGGCCGACGGCGCGCTGGACGCGCTCTACTACGGCGGGCCGGAGGTGTCGGTCGCCGCGCTGGCGGACGATCTCGGGTACAGCCGGCGGCAGTTCGAGCGGGTGGTGGGCGCGGCGGCGGGGCTGGCGCCGAAACGTTTCCAGCGCGTGGCGCGGCTGCACCACACGATGCGGCATCTGCTGCTCGCACGGGAGACCGACTATCTGGATGCGGCGTTGGAGCGCGGCTACTACGACCAGTCGCATTTCATCCACGAGACGGGCGAGCTCACGGGGCACACGCCGCGGGAGTTGCTCACGGCGGAGTCGTTCCTGTCGCATTTCTACAATCCGCGGCTGGCGCGTTGAGGTAGGATGGCGGCGTCAACCGCACATCCATGGCAACTTTGCTTTCCACTCTCACCGCCAAGCCCGGCCAGGGCGCGGCGCTCGAACAACTGCTGCACGAGATGGTGCGGCGCACCGCCGGCGAGCCCGGCGCGTTCTGCTACGATCTGCTGCGGCCCGAGAACCGTCCCGACACACTGCTCGTCTACGAGCGTTACCGGGACGAGGCGGCGAAGACCGCGCATCTCGGCTCGTCGTACCTCGCGGCGATGCTCGAGCGCGCGGCGCCGGTCCTGGCTGTGCCGCCGAAGCTGGAGCACCTCACGCCGCTCGCCTGCATCCGCCACGAGCAGGTGACCGTCGAGGGCCGCAGCACGGAGATCGTTGTGATGCCGATCGGGCCGGTGAGCCTGGTGTACGCGCGCACCGAGCGCGGCCTCCTCGCCTGCGGCGCGCTCGATCCGGCGGCGTTGGAGAAGTTTGGGATCGCGGCGGCGCGGGTGAGGCCGACGACCGGCGCCTCGATCGGCGGCGTCGACGATCTGCTCGCCGGCGAGGTGCGCGAGGCGAACGGGCCGGCGCAGGCGTTTGGCATCCAACCGGGCATGACAGGCCGCGCGGCGCTGGCCAGGCTGTAGGCCCGCGGGGCCGCCTGGCGCTACGCGGCGGGCGCCTGCTTGTGCCAGGTCATCTGCTCGCCGCGCGCGGTCGTGCCGACGATCTGTTGCGGGTTGAAGAACGTGACCGCCAATCGCGCCTCGTACGGGGCGACGTGCAGACCGGTGGCCTGCCGGCCGGCGAGCCGGATGTGCCGGTCGGCCGTGCTGGCGTGCCACCGGCCGTCGACAAGGTTGCGGCCGGCGGGGGTGAGCAGTTCGCCGCGGAAGGTGCCCTGCGGGGTGAAGAAGGCCTGCAGGGTGCCGATGGTAAACGGAGTCTGGATGCGGAGCTGCCAGGCGCCGGGGATGATCTCCTCGAGCCGGCAGGGCGGCGGCTCGCGGTCGGCCGGGGCGGACGGCGGGGCGAAGGCGATGCGGTTGTCGGGAGCGGGCGGGGACGCCGCCGGGCGGGTGGGGCAGGGGCGGCGCCGCCGTCCGGTGATGGCGGAGACGAGGCAGTCGAGCGCGGTGGCGGGCGCGGACCGGTCGAGGTCGATCCAGGCGCGGTTGCAGACGAGCGGCGGGAGGTCGGGCCGGGCGGCGCCGGCGAGCAGGACCGGGATCACGGGCAGGACCGGAGCACGCTGCGCGACGGCGCGCTGGAGGGCGGCGCGAACGGCCGCGTTCTCCCACGGCCCGGCCCCGTCGCCCCCGACGACGACGAGGACGCTGCGGGTGGCGCACAGTTGTTGCGCCACCGACTGCGGCACCGGTGGGGCGCCGCGGCCGGTGCCGCGGGAGAGGATGGCAAGGCCGCGCTCCGCAAGGTCGCGGCACAGGGTGGCGAGCGCGGCGGGGGCGGAGCCGGTGTGGAGCAAGAGGGCGTCGAAGGCGGGTGCGGGCGGCGAACGCATGGGCGGCGGAGCGCGAGGGGCACCGGACGCGTGATGTGGGCAGGCGGCAGGGCGACGCCGGGGAGGATAGGGGGCCGGGAGGCGGCGTCGAGAGCGCGCTCGGATTTTTCGGCCCGTGGCGCCGGCCCGCGGCGGCGAAGCACGGCCGGGCAACTCGGCCGGGGTGGGCGGAGCGAGGGGGGCCGGCGGTCTTCCGGGCTCCGCCCGTGGGTGAGCGCCCGCCTCCGGCGCCGAGCGGAGCCGGTGGTTCACGCGCGACGGACGTGGCCCGGCGTCGCACCACGCAACCGCGCGGGTGGCCCCTGCGGGACCGGCCGGCGGGGGGGCGCGTGGTATTCGGAAATTACTGCCGGGCCTTGAGCATCTCGGCCAGCGCGGCCTCGTCGACCGTGCCCTTGACCGTGTTGAGGAAGCCAAGAACCTTGAGGCGCTCGTCGGGGCTGCAGGAGGAGATCTCGACCATCCAGTCCTCGGTCTTGGGGGCGGAGACGATGATCTCGTCCGACCATGCGATCACTTCGGCCGCCTCGATGAAGCCGCCGGTGATGCCACGAATGAAGAATTCCGCCTTGGTGCGATAGTCCATCGGGCGAGGAAGCCGGCCGGTGGGTGGCGAGGCAAGCCCGCAGGGGGTTCGGTCGGGTGGCGGGCGCGTTGATTGTGGCATTTCTCGCGATCGTGTGATGGGACGGGTGCGGGCGGAGTCGCGGTCCTAATACCTCGGCGGGGCTCCCGGCGCGGGATTGCGCGGAGGCCTGGCGGCTGCCATCGCAGCTCCATGCAGATCGCTCGTGCCGGTTCGCTCTCGAGGGTTGACCAGTGGCTTTCGCGGCTGTGGAGCCGGCTCGATCTTTTCGGGCCGTACGCGCCGTTGGCGGTATTGTTCCTCGTGGGGTTGCCGTTGCTGTCGTTTTCCCGCGCGGCGTTGATGGTGTGGCAAGCGCAACGGGTGGCGGCGACGGGGATCTGGCCCGAGATGCTGCTGCAAGGCGTGCGGGTCGACCTCATCCAGCTCGGCCTGTTGGCGATGCCCGTGGTGGCGTTGGCGCCGGTCCTGGCGGTTCGGCCGGCGTGGCGGGCCTGGCGGTGGCTGTGTTACGGCTGGGTCGTCGTGGCGATCCTGCTGCTGGCGTTCTTGGAGAGCGCCGCGCCGGCGTTTATCGCAGAGTATGATACGCGGCCCAACCGTCTCTTTGTCGAATATCTCCGTTATCCTCGGGAGGTGGCGGCGACGTTGGCGGGCGCCTTCCTGCCGCAGTTGATCGGCGGCGTGGTGCTGAGCGCGCTGGCGGTGGCCGGGGTGGCCTGGTTGATGCGCCCGTGGTTGCGGCGCGAGGCGTCGTGGTCGTATCTGCGGTTGTGGCTGACCTGGCCGCTGATCGCCGCTGCCTGTCTGGTGATGGTGCGCTCGCGGCTCGGCCATCGGCCGGCGAACCCGGCGTCGTTTGCACTGACGAACGATCCGATGGTGAACACGTTGATCCTCAACTCAACGTGGTCGGTCGTCCACGCGATCTACGGGATGCAGCACGAGGCGAAGTCGAGCGAGATCTACGGCCGCATGCCGGAGGCGGCCATTCTGGCGGAAGTGCGCGCGGCGCGCCGCCGCCAGCAGGATGACCGGGAGTTCGTCGGCGACGGCGAGATCCCGACCCTGGCGCAACAGACGGCGGTGTGCCGCCGCGAGGCACCGCTCAACCTCGTGATCGTGCTCGAGGAGAGCCTGGGGGCGACCTTTGTGGAGTCGCTGGGCGGCGTGCCGGTGACGCCGGAGTTGGAGCGGCTGAAGGCGGAGGGCTGGTGGTTCGAGCAGCTCTACGCCACGGGCACCCGCTCCGTGCGCGGCATCGAGGCGGTGGTGACAGGCTTCCTGCCCACGCCCGCCCAGGCGGTCGTCAAGCTGACGCTGGCCCAGCGCAACTTCGCGTCACTGGCGTCGATTCTCGGCCAGCACGGCTACGAGTCGGAGTTCATCTACGGCGGCGAGTCCCATTTCGACAACATGCGCGGCTTCTTTCTCTCGAACGGCTTCACGCGCGTGGTCGACGAGGGCGACTATGCGAATCCGGTTTTCACCGGCAGCTGGGGCGTGTCGGACGAGGACCTGTTCGCCAAGGCGCACGCGCGGTTGACCGCGAACCATGCCGCCGGGAAGCGGACGTTCTCCCTGGTTTTCACCTCCTCGAACCACACGCCGTTCGAGTTTCCCGACGGGCGCATCGCCCTGCACGATCCGACCAAGGGCACGGACAACAATGCGGTGAAGTACGCCGACCACGCGGTCGGCCGCTTCATCGAACAGGCCAAGAAAAGCGACTACTGGAAGGACACGGTGTTTCTCATTGTGGCCGACCACGACATCCGGGTGCGCGGCGACAGCCTGGTGCCGATCGAGCGATTCCATATCCCGGGCCTGATTCTGGGCGCCGATCTTCAGCCGCGCCGGATCAAGACGGTGGCCAGCCAGATCGACCTTCCGCCGACGCTGCTTTCGTTGCTCGGGGTCGACGCGGTGCACCCGATGATCGGGCGCGACCTGGCGCGCGAGCCGGAGGGGCTCCCGGGGCGTGCGATGATGCAGTACGAACAGAACTACGCCTGGATGGAGGGGCGGCAGGTGGTCGTCCTGCGGCCGGAGAATACACCGGTCTTCGGGGAGTTTGATCCCACGAAGGGCCGGCTGGAGAGCGCCCCGGCGCCGGCGGACGGAGCCGCGCTCGCGAAGCGTGCCCTGGCCCATGTCCTCCTGCCGGACTGGCTTTACCGGGCGCAACGCTACCGGTTGGGCAAAGCGAAATGAGGGATTCGGTGCGTCGCACGCCGTCCCCCGGTCGGGCGTGCCCACGCGCCGCGCACGCTCACGGTTCGTAGAGCCAGTAGCGGCGGGTCTGCTGCTGGTAGGCGAGGGCGCGCTGGCGCCACTGCTCGTGCATGAGGGCGACGTTGGTCTTGGCGCCATCGCGCACGAGGGCCTGCCAGAGGGCGCGGGAGCCGGTGTGCTTGCGGAAGAGGTCGGCGTCGTTGGCCTTGGCGGCGGCGAAGGGGTTCTGCGGATTCCACGCGGCGGCGAGCTGCATGAGGTAGAGGCTCAGCTCGGTGGGGCGCCAGGCGTTCCAGTCGGTGATCTCGGTGTACACGCCGCGCATCGGGTTGCCCTTGCTGTCGGTGGTGCCGATCACGCTGAAGGTGACGCCGGGCAGGCGCAGGCGGTCGAGGGCGCGCTTGAGGTCCTCGGGGCTGCGCTTGGGGAAGGAGAGAGTGCGGAACGGATACCCGGTGCCGATGCCGTGCTGGAAACCGCCGATCTCGCAGCCCAGCCCGGTCATGGCGTAGCCGACGGTGGCGGCGAAGTCGCGCACGTAGGGCGAGGTGGGGACGAACTTCAGGCCGGTCTCGGGCCAGCGCATCGCGCGCCGCCAGCCCTTCATCGGCACGACGGTGAGCCTGCCCCTGGTGCGGATGGACTCGGGGACGGAGAGCACGCCGGGGGTGTCCTTCGCCAGCGTGGCCAGTTCGCCGATGGTCAGGCCGTGGACGTAGGGCACCCGGAAGGAGCCGACGTAGCTCATGAGGTCGGCGTCGAGCGGGGGACCGTCGACCTTGAGGCCGCCGAGGGGATTGGGCCGGTCGAGGACGATGACCTCCTTGCCGTTCTCGAAGCAGGCCTCGAGGCAGACCTTCATCGCGCTGACGAAGGTGTAGCTGCGCGTGCCGATGTCCTGCAGGTCGATGACCAGGGCGTCGATCGACTTGAGCTGCTTGGGTGTGGGTTTGCGGGAGTGGCCGTTGTAGAGCGAGAAGAGGGGCAGGCCGGTGCCGGCGTGCACGGAGTCCTGGTAGTTGCGGCTGGCGGGGATGGTGCCGTCGATGCCGTGCTCGACGGCGTAGAGCGCGACGAGCTGCACGCCCGGCGCGCGGCGGAGGATGTCGATGGTGCTGACGCCGCGGCGGTTCACGCCGGCCGGATGCGTGAGCAGGCCGATGCGCTTGCCGCGCACGGCGGCGAACCCGTCGGCCTCGAGCACGTCGATGCCGAGCATGACCGGATGGACGCGCTCGGCCGGCCGGGGAGTGATGGAGGCAATGGGGGCCCCCACGGAGGCGGCCGGCTTGGCGGGCCCGGGCTGGACTTCGGTGCAGCCGAAACCGCAGAGGGCCAGGCCCAGAGTGACCAGGAAACGGAGACGAAGCAGCGGGCGCGCGGCCGGGGGGAACATGGCGGTCCACTCTTGGCGGTGCGGCGGATGCGTCCAGACGAAAGCGCCTTCGTGGTCGCGGACCGTGGCGAGGGGCGGCGGAGGTGGGGTGGGCGGTGCGCGACTGCGATCGGCGCGGGGGGGCCGGCTTCGCGTTTTGCGCAATGGGCGGGAGTACGTCTTTGCTTCGCGTGAAAAACCGGAGTGAGCCAACCGGTTTGTCACGTAATACGTGACAAATCTCGGGCCCCGGGTGGCTCTGGCGGCTCGCTACAGGACGGCCCGGAGCGCGGCGGCGAGCCGCGCGGGGGCTTGGGCGAGGGCGGTGGCGAGCGGCAGGTCGGGCGGGGAAATGGCGTGCACGGTGGCGCCGGGCGGAAGTGCGTCGGCGGGAAGCTCTCCGCGGGAGCCGGCGAGGATGCGGACGCGTTTGCCGGCGGCGACCGCCGCGGTGGCGAGTGCGCCCGGGCCTTTGCCCGTGAGCGAGGAGGCGTCGAAGCGACCCTCGCCGGTGATCACAAGATCCGCGGCGGCGATACGGCGGTCGAGATCGAGCCAGTCGTGCACGAGGGCCCAGCCGGGGACGAGTTGCGCGCGGGCGGCGGCCATCAGGCCGAAGGCGATGCCGCCGGCCGCACCGGCGCCGGGCGCGGCGGCGAGCGAGGGCGGTTGGCCGCAGTGGGTGGCGAGCAGGCTGGCCATGCGGGCGGTTGCACCTTCAAGCGCGGGGAGGTCGGCGGGCGCGAGGCCTTTCTGTGGCGCGTAGGTGGCGGCGGCGCCGGTGGGGCCGAAGAGCGGGTTGGTCACGTCGCAGGCGACGCGCAGGGGCGGAAAGGAGGCCGGCACGTGGCCGGTGAGGCGGGCGATGTGTTCCCAGGCCGCGGTGGTCGGCGGGAAGAGCGGCGAATCGTGGGCATCGAGGAAGCGCAGGCCGAGCGCCCCGAGGGCGCCGAGCCCGAGGTCGTGCGTGGCGCTGCCGCCGACGCCGAGCAGGAGCGCGCGGGTGCCGCGCTTGGTGGCGGCGGCGAGAAGCTGGCCGGTGCCATAGCTGGTCGTGCGCCACGGGTCGCGCTTGGCGGGCGGGACGAGGGCGAGGCCGCTGGCCGCGGCCATCTCGACGATGGCGACGGTATCGGCTTCGCGGAGCCGGGGGAGCGCGAGACGCTCGCGCGCGGCGGCGGGGATGCGGCCGAAGGAAACGATCCCGTAGGCCGCGGTGCGCGGCTCGCCGAGCGGACCGGCGACGGGGACGGAAACAAGTTCGCCGCCCGCGGCGGTGGTGAGGATCGAGGCGAAACCGTCGCCGCCGTCGGCGAGCGGGGCGGTGTCGATCTCCCAGCCGGGGTGCGCAGCGCGGAGCGTTTCGGCGGCGATGCGGCAGGCCTCGGGCGCGGTGAGCGAGTCTTTGAACTTATCGAAGGCGACGAGGACGCGCATCCCAGTGGCCGGTTAGCGGTGGCCGGTTGCCGGTGTTGGGCCGAGATGCTGCGCGAGCCAGGCGAGGGCGCCGGGTTCGTCGGTGAAGGCGCCGTCGAGCTGGGCTTCGTAGGCGGCGGCGAGGATGGCCTTGAATTGCGGATTCGGCGGGAGTCCGGCGGCGATGAGGTGGCGGCCGAGGAGGAGGGGGTGCGGGGCGGCGTCGGCGATGGCAAGGGCGCGGGCCGCGGTGGCGAGTTGCTCGATGCGTTGCTCGCTGGCCGGCTCGCGGCGGGGCGGCCGGCCGAGATGGTCGGCCCAGAGGACGAGCACGAGCTGGTCGATGGTCGCGGGCGCGAGGCGCACGGCGAGGCGGCGCAGGAAGCGCGGCGCCGGTTCGCCACCGGCGGCCCAGCCGAGGTGCGCGAAATGGTTCTCGACGAGGGCACGGACGAACGGCCGGGTGTCGAGCGGTGAGCCGATGCGCGCGAGGAAGGAATCGGCGAGCGGGCCGCCGGCATTGTCGTGGTCGGGGCTGATCCAGCGCAGCTGGCCGCGTTTCTCCTCCTGGCGTGTGGTCGAGGGCTTGCCGAAATCGTGCGCGAGCACCGCGAACATCAGGTCGCGGCGTAGGTTCGCCTCAAGCGTCTGCCAGGCGGGGAGGGCGGCGAGGGCGTCGCAGCAGTGGCAGGTGTGCACGAAGACGTCGCCTTCGGGGTGCCACTCCGGGTCCTGCGGCGTGCCGACGAGCGCGGCCACCTCCGGGAAATGCACGATCCAGCCGGTCTCGGCGAGGGCGCGCAGGCCGGCGGAGGGATGGCGGCTGTGCGCGGCCCATTTCTCCCACTCGACCCACACGCGTTCGACCGGCAATTCGCCAAACGTGCCGGAGATTTCGCGACAGAGGGCGGCCGTCTCCGGCGCGAGGCGCAGGTCGAAACGGCCGGCAAACTGCAGCGCGCGGAGCACGCGCAGCGGATCTTCTGCGAAGGCGGCGCCGGTGTGGCGCAACACGCCGGCGGCGAGATCGGTCCGGCCGCCGTGCGGATCGATCAGCTCGCCGGTGAACGGGTCGAGCGCCATCGCGTTGACGGTGAAATCGCGGCGCGCGAGCGCCTCGGCGGGAGCAAGCGCCGGGTCGACGCCGACGGCGAAGCCGCGGTGGCCGGCGGCGGTCTTGGTCTCGCGGCGGGGCAGGGCGAAGTCGTAGTCGACGCCGCCCAGGCGCAGTTTGATCACGCCGAAGCTCTTGCCGACGGGATCGGTGGCGCCGAAGCGCGCGAGCGTGGCGGCGAGTTGCCCGGGCGATACACCGTAGACCTCGAGGTCGAAATCCTTCGGCTCGCGCCCGGCGAGCCAGTCGCGCACGCAGCCGCCGACGAGCAACGGCCGGCCGACGGTGCGCACGGCCTGGAGGGCTTCGCGGAGCGGCGGGGGCAGGGGCGGCGGGACAGGCGGGGGGCTGGCGGGAGGCGGCACGGGACTCAGGTTTGGCGTGGCCAGAGAGCGTGGCCGAGGGCGAGCCAGCCGGCGAGGAAACAGAGCCCGCCCAGCGGGGTGACCGGCCCGAGCCAGGACGGTGCGCCGAGGGCGAGCGCGTAAAGGGAGCCTGAAAAGAGCACGATCCCGGCGGCGAACAGGTCGCCGGCGCGGGCCAGCCTACGCGCGGGGCGGGGGGCCGTCTCGTGGCGCAACGCCAGCGCCACCGCCAGCAGGGCCAGCGCGTGAATCAGGTGGTACAGGACGGCGGTCTGCCAGGTCTCGGCCCGGCCGTGCGCGAGCAGCAGCGGGCGCAGCGCATGGGCGCCGAAGGCGCCGGCGGCGACCGCGGAGGTTCCGGCGGCGACCGCGAAGACGATTGATCTTGCGGAGGGAGTGTCCATAGGTGGCGGAGTGTCGGTTCTTGGAGACCGCGGGGAAGGCACGGAGCCGGGAACCGGGGCCGGCGTGCTGCGGTCCTTGTTCGACGCTCTTCTTTTTCGCGGCCGCCGGGTCGCGCCTGACTGAACCACAAACTAACCAAGCCACAAACCATGAAGAAAACAATCGCCCTGTGTGCCGCCCTCCTTGCCGGCGGTGCGGCCTTTGCCCAGGAGGAAACCTCCTACGCCGTGACGGTGGATTTTCCGTACGCGTCGAAGTACGTGTTCCGCGGTGTCCAGATCGCGCGGGATTCGCTCCAGCCCTCCGTCGAGGTCTCCTCGGGGGACTTCTACGTCGGAGTCTGGTCCAACGTGCCGCTGCGCAACGAGCGCGACGGCGACGCCTCCAAGGAGCTCGATGCCTACGTCGGCTACACGCCGAAGCTCACGGAGAACCTCTCTGCCGATCTCAGCGTGACCTACTACTGGTATCCGTGGATCGACCATTCCGCCAACGACGACTCGCTCGAGGTCGCCGCGGGGTTGAACTACACGGCGGGCAACTTCACGCCCGCGGTCTACCTCTATCGCGACCTCGATCTCGACACGACGACGGTGCAGACCTCGGTCGGCTACAGCGTGCCGCTGAAGGACTGGGGCACCTCGCTCGACCTGAGCGCCACCTTCGGTGCGGTGCTGCCGGATCACGGGGAGAAATACTGCTACTACTCGGCCGGGGTGAACATGCCGGTGAAGCTCTCCGATGTGGTGAAGCTCAACTTCGGCCTCTCCTACACCGAGAACGACCTCGACGGGGGCAAGGATCCCGGCCTGTGGGGCACGGTGGGCGTCACCGCCAGGTTCTAGTCGTTGTCCGCCTCGTTTCACGAAGCCTGCTCCCGGGAGGGGGCAGGCTTCGGTCTTTCCGGGCCGCCGGGCTCTTTCCCGAAGTTTCCGACAAAACCGTTGACAAGTCCGCCGCCGCCGCGATTTCCTCCGCCCCTTTTCTCGTTCATGAAGACCTTTCTTGCCAAGAAGGAGACCGTCCAACCCAAGTGGTATCTCATCGATGCCGAGGGTCAGGTCCTGGGCCGTCTCGCCGTCAAAGTCGCCAACATCATCCGTGGCCGTAACAAGGCGACCTACACTCCGCATGTCGACACGGGCGATTACGTCGTGATCGTCAATGCCGAGAAGATCGTGCTCACCGGCAAGAAGGAGGAGCAGAAGAGCTACATGTCGTTCTCCGGCTTCGTCGGTGGTCACCACACCCGCACGGTCCCGCAGATGCGCGAGAAGAACCCCGAGTTTATCACCAAGCACGCCGTCAAGGGCATGCTCCCGAAGAACCGCCTCGCCGACAAGATGCTGACCAAGCTGCGCGTTTTCGCCGGCCCGGAGCACGATCACGTCGCGCAGAACCCCGAGCAGATCAGCCTCTAATCCGCCCGCCATGTCCGCTGAATCCACCACCTTCCTCGGCACCGGCCGCCGCAAGACCGCCACCGCCCGCGTCCGCCTCCAGGCCGGCACCGGCAAGATCGTGATCAACGATCGTGAGGTCGAAAAGTATTTCACCACCGAGGCGCTGCTGCGCAACGCCGTCGCCCCGCTGCTCACCGTCGAGCTGCGCGACAAGGTGGACGTGTCCGCCAACGTCACCGGCAGCGGCCCCAACGGCCAGGCCGGCGCCGTCGCCCACGGCATCGCCCGCGCGCTCCAGAAGATGAACGCCGAGCTGCGCCCCGCCCTCAAGAAGGCCGGCCACATCACCCGCGATCCCCGCGAGAAAGAGCGCAAGAAGGCCGGCCAGCCCGGCGCCCGCAAGCGCTTCCAGTTCTCCAAGCGCTGATCGCTCCGCCGCAAAGAGGTTTTCCCCGAAGGCCGTCTCCTCGCGAGACGGCCTTCGCCGTTTCCGGGCCGGGCCCCCGCGCCGCGCGGGGCGCCCCCGCCGGGGACGCCCGGTGTGCACGAAAGATGGCGACAGGGCGGCCGGGGCGGGCCGCCCGGCGGCGAAAACGGATCCGCGGGCTTGCCAAAGGCGCCCGTTTTGCGCGGCAAGCCGAAAAACACTTGCACGGCGCGCGCGAATCGCGATGCCTTCCCCCCGTTGCACCGCGGAACCCCCGCCCTTCCCCGGGCTCGGCGCCCGCATCACCACATAACAACCACACCCTATCGCACGCAAATCATGATCAAATTCCCGAACAAGATCCTCTTTGTCGGCTTCGGCGCCGTCGCGGAGTGCACGCTTCCGATTCTGTTCAAGCACCTCAAGGTCGCACCACAGAACGTGACGGTGATGGACTTCGAGGATCGTTCAGGGAAGTTGAGGAAGTGGACGGCCAAGGGCGTCCGTTTCGTGCGCGATCGCATCACCGAGGAGAACCTCGGCAAGCTGCTCGGCAAGTATCTCTCCGCCGGCGACCTGCTCATCGATGTGGCGTGGAACATCGGCGCCGAGGACATCCTCCAGTGGTGTCACGACAACGGCGTGATGTACATCAACACCTCGGTCGAGCTCTGGGACCCCTACAACACGGGCAACC